>JAYUFP010000478.1:0-5373 GCA_043738665.1 Isosphaeraceae bacterium | reverse complement strand
GTACATGGCCGACGTGCTCTCAGGCAAGTTTCCGAACGAACAGGAGACATTCGGGCGTTAAAAAACTGCGATTTGTTCGCACCGTCACGGGGTCCGCTGGTGTGAACACTACGACTCGTTGAGACGGTCCGCCTCGGATTTTGGCGGCCTTTGTAAGCTTAGGAAAAAGGTTGAGCCCTGTCCCGGTTCGCTCTCGACCCAGATCTCGCCGCCGTGAGCCTGGGCGATCTTCTCACAGATCGCCAGCCCGGCGCCGTTTCCTTCGTACTCTTCGCGGGTGTGTAGCCTGCGGAAGAGTTGAAAGATCTTCTGGTGAAACTGCGGCTCGATGCCGATCCCGTTGTCCTTGACGAAAAGCGTAGTCCACAGGGCGACCTCTTTGCCCATGCCGGAGAGGCCGTCGGAGCCCGGCTTCGCCAGAGACTTGAACTGATCTCGCGGCCCCGCGGCGATCGCGCCGATCTGAATTTCAGGCGTCGGCTTATCGTTGTATTTGATCGCGTTGGCGATGAGGTTCGTGAGCAATTGGCCGAGCCTCGCGCGATCCGCCAGCACATCGGGCAAAGGGCCGTGAACCACGATGGATGCCCCGTGGCTACGGATCAATTCGCCGAGGTCGGCACGAACCACGGTGATCAAAGCGTCGAGATCCACCGCCGTGAGCGCCGCCGCGGTCTTCCCGATCCGCGAAAGATTCAGAAGGTCGCGGATCAGCTCCCGCATCCTCCGGGACGCGTCGGCGATGTGCCGGATAAACTCTTTCCCCTGGTCGTCGAGGGTGTGGTTGTAGTCGCGCAGCAGAAATTCCGAGAAGGCGTTGAGGGTACGGATCGGCTCCTGGAGGTCGTGCGAGACGACATACGTGAACTCGTCCATCTCGCGGTTGCTCCGCGACAGTTCTTCAATCGTGGCGGCGAGCCGTTCGTTTTTTTCCCGAAGCTCCGCTTCCAGCCGATGCCGCGCGGTCACGTCTTGCGCGACGCTCCGGGAGTGGAGGATCTGCCCTTCGGGATCGCGAACCGCCGTCCCGTTTACCCAGACGTCGATCGTCTCGCCGTTGGCCTTGACCCACCGGCTTGACACCTCGACCTCGCCTTTCTTGAGGAACTCGGCGAATTTCATGGCAAATTGTCGTTGGCGTGACAGGGGCAAGAGCCGATCGTAGGGCTTGCCGATCAGATCCTCGGCGCGGTAGCCCAGGGTTCTCAACAGGGTCTCGTTGCATTCCAGGACCCGGCCCGACGTGTCGAGGCTGAAGTACATCGCGGGCGCATTCTGGTAGAGGTCGCGGTAACGCTCTTTCAATTCCTCGAGCTCGCGATTGATCAGCCGGAGCTGTTCGTTGACTTGCGTGAGCTCTCGGGTCCGAAGCCGAGTTTCTCGCTCGGACTTGACCTTCGCCGTGACGTCGGTGATATGACATCGCAAATGGCTGACGTTGGAGTCCGAGCCGTAACGTGCGCCGACGTTGATTTCGATCGCGCGTGACTTGCCGTACGAGGTCCTGACGCGGAGGATCAGGCCGTGGACCTCACCCTTGACGAGGGCCGTGCGGAGGGCGTCGCGGACCCGTTCGAGGTCGTCGGGGTGGACGATTTCGAGGAACGATTTCTCGCGGAGCTGTTTCAGATCCCATCCCAGAAAGAGTTGCTCGGCCGCGCTCGAGTCTTTCCAGCGGAAGAGGCGCGGTTCGAGGCGGTTGACCATGTCCGTGGTCGAAAATTCGGCAGACGCCTGGGCGTCGAACGGGATGTCTTTGGCCTCGGAGCCGCCGTCGTAAAGTCCGCTCTTGGTGAGCGCCCTCCGCGTCCCGGTCGTGCCGCTTTGCCCCGGAGGCACGAACGACCAAGACGACGCATTTGCGACTTGTGCGGCCCTAACCGCGCCGGCGAGCGCGTCCACCGAATTCGCAAGCGGCCACAAGTCAGGCGGAGTGTCGAGGATCGCGCTTCCCGACGGGTCCTGCGTGAGGGCGTCGATGCGTTCTTCGAGTTTCTTCAAAGGGGCGACCCAGCGAAGGTGCTCGACCCATCGATAAAAAGCGAGAGAGGCGACAAGGCCCGCGGTTCCCGAGACGATCACGGCCGCGCGGTGCGAGCCTTCGGTAGCCCCCAGGCAAACGGCGGTCATGCCGATCCAGAGGAACGACGGAAGGAGTGATGCGAAGTCCAATCGAGAGCGTTCGCGTTGACCCCGATCGGGTTTGGCGTCCGTCATGACGAAGCGCTCAAGCGGACCTTCTTGGGATTCGCGACGAAATCCGTTGAGCAGTATCGTGCCGGACCATGTGGCATCCTCGATTAATCGGAACGAAAGCACATAGGCGCGCTAGCTTTTGAATCGCTTGCGCGAAGCGCTTGAAGTTCGTGTCAGGGGGCGGTTTGACCGGTCCCGGAGCGTTGCGACGTTTCCCGTACGGAGGAGTCGTCCGCCGTCGCGGCGGGCAGCCAGATCGTAAAGCAGGCGCCGCCGGCCGAGTTGTTGGACACGGTCAACCGCCCTTTCATTTCCTTGAGGATCTCCGAAGCCAGGTAGAGCCCGTAGCCCGTCCCCGAATCCTTCGTGGTGAAAAACGGCTCGAAGATCCGTTCGAGGTACGTTTCCGGAATGCCGGGGCCGTTGTCGCTCACCGAGATCGTGACCCATGCGTTACCGTCCTCGTAGAGGACGCGAGTCTCGACTTTGACGCGACTCCCCCGACCGGACTGCACGATCGCCTCATGGGCGTTGCCGAGCAATGACAGCAGAACCTGGATCAGCCTGCCGCCGTCGATCTTGACAGGGGGCAGATGGTCCTCGCAATCGCAGTCGACCGCGACCTTGGTCCCGCGCGGGTCGGTCCCGCGAGTGAAAAGCTCGGTCGCCTCGTTGACGATCGGACCGGGTTCCACGCATTCGAGAATGCTCGCGCCGCTGCGGACAGTCGCCATCAGGTGTTCGAGGCGGACCTGGAGTAGCTTGGCGCTGCGGAGGATCGGCTCGACCCATTGCAGCGAAGGATCGTTGGCCGGGATCTGGAGCCGCATCAACTCGGCGCTCCCTCGAATCACGGCGAGCGGGCCGCGGATTTCGTGGACGATCCCCGCGAGGAGTCGCCCCACCTGCACGAGCTGTTCGTTGAGGACGGCGACCATCGCCAATCTTCGGAATTGGATCAGGCGACGGACTCTGGCGAGAACAATCTCGGGTGCGGAGTCCTTGGCGACGTAATCGTCAGCGCCGGCTTCGAGACCCGCGAGGACGTCGGCGTCGTTGTCTCGTACCGTGAGCATCAGGACGGGAACGCCCGCGGTCTCGACATCGGCTTTCAAAGCGCGACAGACCGCGTGGCCGTCGGTGTCGGGGAGGTTCACGTCGAGGACGATCGCGTGCGGCCGAAGTTCCTTGACGCGTGCGACCGTCTCTTTACCGCGACTCGCCTCATGAACCGTATAGCCCGCGCGCGTGAGAATCGTGCGAAACAAGGCCCGGTCAGCCGAGCTGTCATCGACGATCAGCACCGCACCCATGGTCGAACACCCCCCTGACGCCGGAGCCCCCAAACACCAGTATCATACGAAGAACATGAGCCGGGTGGATACCTCCAAGCCCGACGTTTTCACGAACCCGAATTCGGCGGTTCAGATCGGGAATTCGGCGAAGCGCGAACGCCTCTTGCCCGATCGGCCAGGCTCCGGACAGGATAGTTCCAGGAACGGAATTCAGACCGGCGGACTATGAACGACGCGCCTCCAGTTCACCCGATACCACTCGTTCCTCAATGACGTCTGGGAACGAGTGGCATGACCCTGCGTGCGAGCGACAAAGGCAACATGACGGAACCCAACCTTCCCGAAACCGCGACGCCGACCCATGTCCTTGTCAGAACCCGTCGCGGGCGTGTCTTGACGGCGATCTCTTGGCTCTACGCCGGGGTTGTGCTTTTGGCGCTAGGGATGATTCGGTGGCTGGGTGGTGAGTGGTTGGGCGCCGCGGTAATCCTGTTCGCGCCTCGGGGACTCTTTCTTTTGCCGATCGCGTTGCTTGGGGTCGCCTGTATGGTGCGCCGGTCGATCGGCCCATGGTTCGTGCTTCTGGCCACGGTGGTCGTCGTGCTCGGCCCGTTGATGGGGTTGAATCTGCCCTTCGCGAAACTGCTGCACAGCGTCCCCAAGGGCGAACACGTTCGGATCGCCACTTACAATCTGGCGATGGAGCCCATCCCCGCGATCTCGCTGTTGAGCTGGCTCGACTCTCAGCGGATCGACGTCGTCTGCTTTCAGGAAGGGGGCCGGACGGAGGATGAAGTCCGAAAGCGGCTACGCGAGGCCGGATGGCACCTCAGTCTTCGACGCGCCGTGGCTTCGCGATTTCCGATCGTCCGGGAGATGCCGCTCCTCACCGATGCGTACAGCGGCGAGGAGCGCTACTCAGCAGTGCTGGAGCGCGTCCGCGTGAAGAGCCGGGCAGGCGTCGAGTTCGTAGTCGCCTCGGTCCATTTGCCGACGATCCGAATCGGCTTCGAGCGTTTCTTCAACACGAAAGACCCTGGCGGTCTGAAGTTGCACCAGGAATGGTGGCGGATCGAGTTGGGGCGCGTGTTGAGCGCGCTTGCAGAGATCAACGACGCCCCGATGATCGTCGGGGGAGATTTCAACATGCCTGGAGACGACTCGGCCATGGCCGCGCTGCAGGCGAATTTTCGGTTCGCGTTCGACGACGCCGGCTGGGGGTACGGTTACACTCGACCGGCGAAGATCCCGTGGGTCCGGATCGACCATCTCCTTGCCGGACCCGATTGGTGGGTCGTTTCCTGCCAGGTGGGTCCCGATTTCGGTTCCGACCACCTCCCGCTCTGGGCCGAGGTGGTGTTGCCCAAGTGACCGAGGGCATGGCGGTTGCTCTACAAGGCGGGGCGGATTAAGGTTGGGTTCTGACAGGCCCCGCGCCGGATGACCTCGGCGCGCCGGACGCCTTGTGTCGCGCGAAGGATTAATGACGAAAATGATCACGATGACCTCAGGCGCAACGACCGCGCGCCCCGAAGAGATCGAACTCATCGTCCACGGGAACCACTGGAACCCGTTCGCGGTTTTGGGTCCGCATCCCCTTGAGAATCCCAAGGGAAAGCCCGGCACGGTGATCCGAGCGTTCCTGCCCGAATCGGTCGAGGCCTGGGTGGTCGACCTCACCAAGGGCGAGCCCGGCACTCGCCTGCACATGAACCGAATTCACGCCGACGGCCTGTTCGAACTCGGCTTCCCAGACCGTCCCACGAAGTTTCCCTATCGTCTCGCCGTCACGAATCACGAGGGCCACACCTGGCAGTTTATTGACACCTACCAGTTCGGCCGGGTGCTCACTGATTTCGACCTTCACTTGCTTGGCGAAGGC
>JAYUFP010000477.1:0-5377 GCA_043738665.1 Isosphaeraceae bacterium | reverse complement strand
GGTAAGGGGTGAGGGGTCTGGGAATGACCCGGCGGCGCGTCCGATATTTCGAGCGAAACGCAAGCCCCTCACCCCTCCCTCTCCCCGCAAAGCCGGGGAGAGGGCGATCGGCTGAACGGTTCGCGACCGCTCACTTCAACCGAACGCGACGCCCACTTCGATTGAGGCGATACCAAGATCCCTTCGGGTTGAAGAGTCGGGAAGTGATTCCCGGCCTCTGCCTTAACCGAGTGCCATTCGTACCTGACACCGTTTTCCCGCCTCCGTCCGGTTCCCCGGATTACCCATTTCAAAAATCAAACTTGTCGATATTCTCTTTCGTGAACACGAACGGCGTTCCGAGGAGGATGTTGTCCCCCTTGATCTCGACCTTGCCGAGCCTTCCGCCGGTCATCCCCGTCGCGCCGGACTTCAGTTCGCCGCGCGCGAGCTGATCGGCGGCGACGACGGTGAGATAGCCGAGGTCCATCGTGTTCCAGAGCACGACGCAGTCAGTAATCCCCTCGTGAACATACCGTTTGTTGTCATTCGGAAGTCCGAGGCCGATCACCTTCACGTCGGTCCTTCCCGACTGCTTCACGGCCTCCGCGGCGCCCGGGACGGCCGGGGTGCAGATCGCCATGAACAACTTGACGTTCGGGTTGGCACTCATCACCGTGTTGGCCTCGTCGAACGCCTTTTTCTGGATGTCGTCGCAAGGTCGCAGGGCGGCCATCTTGATGTCGGGGTACTTCTCGGCTCGCCGCTTCTCGATCTGGACCTGCCAGTCCCGCATGTTCGACGCGGTCAAGGACGCCGTGATGATCGCGAATTCCCCTTTGTTGCCCATCACCCTGGCGGCGTTGTCCATGAGGGTGTGGCCGATGCCTTCGGGGGTCGCCTGGTTCACGAAGAAGTCGCGCGAGTCGGCTTCCGAGTCGGCGTCCCAGGTGATGACCTTGATCCCCTTGGCCCGGGCGCGTCGGAGGGCCGAGGAGATCCCTTCCTTGTTCTCGACGGCGACGGCGATCACATCGACGCCGCGGGTGATCCAGGTGTCGACGACTTCGTTCTGGCGCGCGGGGTCGGGGTCGGTGGGACCGTCCCAGAGGAGCTTGACGTTGAGGTTCTTCGCGGCTTCTTCCGCACCTTTTCGGCAGGCGATGAAGTAGGCGTTGCCCTTGGTTTTGGGCATCATCGCGATGGTGAGTCGCTTGCCAGTTCGGAATGTTTTAAAAGGAGTGAGCTTCGAGGGATCGTTAATCGAAGGGAACTCCGCGTTTTCGATCCTCAACGCGTCGAGGCCAGAGAGGTCAGATGGAGCAGGGACTCGATCGATCCCGCGGACGAGAGTTTGAACCATCAGGAAGTTGCTCAGGGCGATGAAGAACGCCCCGGCCAGGATCGCGCCGCAGATCACGGCGACTTGGATGTTTTTCACGGTGAAACCCTTGGTTGAGTCGGAAGAAAGCGGATGAGCCGCGGCAGGATTGGCGAGTCGCGTCGAACGGCTGTCCAGGCCGATGGCGACCAGGAGCAAGACGCCGGTCAGCACCCCCGCGAGTTCGGAAGGAAGGTCGGCAAGCCGGAGCCCGTTCTGCAAGACGGCGATGGCGAAGAGGCCGAGCAACGTCCCGTGGACGCTCCCTCGACCGCCGAAGATCGAGGTCCCTCCCAGCACGACGGCCGTGATCGCCAGCAGTTCGTAACCTGTCCCGGCGTCGGCCTTGGCCTGGCCGAGGTGGGCCACGTAAATCACCGCCGCCAGGCTCGACGCCAGCCCTGAGAGCACGAAAACGAGACCGACGCGCCGGTCGACCGGAATCCCTGCGTAACGTGCCCCTTCGGGAGAGTAACCGATCGCGACGAGCGCCCGGCCCACGGTCGACCGGTGGAGCAAGACCCAGAAGAACGCGGCGACCACCACGAGCGCAGGCAACTGCGTGGGAATCTCTCCGGGGAGATCCCCTTGACCCAGAAACAGGAAGCTCTCCGGGAAGTGCGTGAAGTTGTCGACGCCCCCGGTCATCCCTTCGGCGAGCCCCCGAAAGAGCGAGAACGACCCGAGCGTGACGATGAGCGAGGGCATCCGCAGCTTGGTGATGAAAAACCCGTTGAGGGCACCCGCCGCCGCGCCCACAAGCAGCGTCAAGCCCGCGGCCTCGCCGATCGGCAGCCCGGCGTCGCGCCAGAGCTTGCCGAAGACGACCGCCGAGAGTCCCATCAACGAGCCGACCGACAGGTCGATATGGCCGCTGACGATCAAGGGAGTGAGCGCCACGGCGAGCAAACCCAGCTCGACGCTCAAGCGGATCACTTCGAGCACGTTCTTGACGCTCAGGAAGTTGGTCCCGATTGTCGCGAAAACGGCGAACTCCAGGATCAATAATCCGATGAGCACGCTTTGCGACGTGAGCCGGCGACCGAGGGGTCGAGATACGTTGACTTGAGGGGATATCGACATCGCGTCACCTCCCCCCGCGGTCAAAGGCGTCGGAAGCGACGGCCAGGAGGATCACGACCCCCTGAATGGCCTTTTCCCACTGTGGTTGGATATGCAGAAACACCAGCGCCGGGCCGATCGTGCCGAGCAGCAAGACGCCGATCAGGCCGCCGATGAGCGTCCCGCGTCCCCCCGAGACCGCGGCGCCGCCGACCACTACCGCGGCGATCGCCTGGAGTTCCATCCCGTTACCGGAGTTCGGGTCCACGTCCACGAACCGCACGGCATTGAGCAGGGCGGCGAGTCCGGAGAGAACTCCCATCGTCACGAACACGCCGAAGACGACCCGTTTGGGACGGATGCCCGCGAGTCGGGCGGCTTCGGGGTCGGAACCCGTCGCATAGACTGCGCGTCCCGCAGCCAGGTTCATGGACGACCACGCGAACAGTGCAAAAACCGCGAGAGCCAGCCCCACCACGACCCACTGCCCGGCCGATTGCCCCATGCCGAACCACTGGAACCATGAGGGCAGGTTTCGCACGAATTCCCCCTCGCGGACCCACCTCAGCGATTCGCGAAGGATCACCAGCATGGCCAGCGTGACGACGATCGAAGGCAGGCCGAGCCCCGCGATCAACGCCCCGTTCACGGCTCCCATCCCCGCGCCGGCGAGCAGTGTTCCGACGCCGACGACCGGCAACGGCATCCCCGCCTTCGCGAGCAAACCGGCCACCACACCGCAGACTGAAAACTGCGAACCAATCGAGATATCAATCTGCCGCGACACGATGATGAGAGTCATCCCGACCGCCGCCACGAGCACCGATGCCCGGCTCACGGCGAAGGCGCGGAGCTGGTCGGCTTTGAAGAAGTCGGGCGTCACGACCGCGAGCGTGAGCAAGAGCGCGGCATACGTCGCGGCGACGGAGAGTTCGCGTCGGTATCTTCGAATAATAAGGAATAGGCCGGACATGGATTCCTGGATTTCCGCCCTTATGGGTGCCACGGATCGTACCCGACCAGTGCGTTTTAAGCCTCGTCGAAGGGCACTGGTCGGGTACGACCAGTGGCACCCGAAGTTCGTCGCTCGATCAACCCCTTGCGAAAAACGGAAAGCGAATTCCGGCGTGTTCTTTAGTCGTCCAGACCTTCCGGCTTCATCGCCGCCGTCATGTGCCCCAGCGCCATTTCGAGCAGGATCTCCTGGTTCGCGTGGGCGCGGTCGACGACGCCCACCACGGTCCCGGCGTGCATCACGGCGATCCGGTCGATCATCCCCAGGATTTCGGGAAGCTCCGAAGAGATCATCACCACGGCCATCCCCCGGCTCACAAGCTCACCCATCAGCTTATGAATCTCCGACTTCGCCCCGACGTCCACCCCCTGCGTGGGTTCATCCAGAATCAACACCACCGGATCGGCCGCCAGCCAACGCGCGAGAGCCACTTTCTGCTGGTTCCCGCCGGAGAGGCTCCCCACCGGGGCCTCGATCGACGCGGCTTTCACTCCCAGCCGACCGACGTATCGTTCGGCCACGATGCGTTCAAGGCCGAAGTGGATCAGCCCGAACCGCGAGACCTCGCGGAGCGTCGCCAGCGTCGTATTCGTGGCAACCGACATGTCGAGGACGACCCCATGCCTGCGACGGTCCTCCGGGACATAAGCGATCCCCAGCGCAACCGCCTTCCCCGGCGAATCGATCCTTACTGTTTTTCCACGCAACCGGATCTCGCCCGAGTCGGCGGGAGTCAACCCGAAGAGCACGCGGGCCAGCTCGGTCCGGCCCGCTCCCACGAGACCGGATAGGCCAAGAATTTCCCCTTCGCGGACCGAGAAACTCGCGTTTTCGATCCCCGCCTCCCGACAGGACAGGTTCTTCACTTCAAACAGCGTCTCGCCGATGGCAACCTCGATCTTGGGAAAGACCGAGGCCAGTTCGCGTCCCACCATCATCCGGATCAAGTCGCCGCGAGTGACCTCGCCGATGCCCCGGGTGCCGACGAGCCTGCCGTCGCGGAGGGCCGTCACTCGATCCGCCACTTCGGGAAGCTCTTCAAGGCGGTGCGAGATGTAAATGATGCCGACGCCCTGTTGCTTCAGCTCGCGGATCACGCGGAAGAGGTGGTCCACCTCAGTGTCACTGAGCGACGCCGTGGGCTCATCCATGATCACAATTCGGGCGTCGGAGCCGAGTGCCCTGGCGATCTCGACAAGTTGCTGCTGGGGCATCGAGAGCCGACGGACCTCGATTTCCGGGTCGATCTTCGCACCGATCCGGTCGAGAAGTTGCTTTGCGCGTGCCCGACGCGCCTTCCAGCGGACGCGCCGCCAGAGCCCGCCCGGTTCGAGCCCCAGCGCGATGTTCTCGGTCACCGAGAGGTCGGGGAAAAGCGCGGGCTGCTGGTAGATCGCCGCGATCCCGAGCTTGCGGGCGCGAACGGGGTCATTGTCGACGATCGGGCGGCCTTGGATTTCAAGTTCGCCCTCGTCGGGTTGGTGAGCGCCGGTGACGATCTTGATCAGCGTGCTTTTGCCCGCCCCGTTTTCACCGACTAAGGCATGCACTTCTCCCGCGCGCAGGTCGAACGAGACGTCGCGGAGGGCCTGGACGCCGGCGAACGCCTTGCTGATCCCGGAAAGTCTGAGCAAATGGCCAGTCGCGTCCACGAACCCCCCCAAACGACCGCGCGCACCCACAACGACCGGCCTCGGATCGTAGAACAGCCCGGCCTTGAACTCAAGACGGGAGCGAGGGCAGGGGCAAATCAGGGGGGTCTGATACCGTCGGTCCGGTACGGGCCGCATACCCCACGAACGACTCGTTCCCACGGTCCTCCGTGGGAATGCCGTCTGGGACGCTCGGCGTCCGCGTTTGTTGCTCGTAGACGACGCAGAGCGTCGAGAAAGGCATTCCCACGGGGACCGTGGGACCGAGTTCTCTGTCCCGGTCGAGGC
>JAYUFP010000476.1:0-1664 GCA_043738665.1 Isosphaeraceae bacterium | reverse complement strand
CCGAACAGAGCGCGGGTGTCGCCGTTGCGGACGCGGTCAATGTACGGCTCGTGGCCGTCGTAATCCCGGATCGGGACCTGTCGGCGGAAGTCGTCGAGGCTGTGGATTTCCGAGAAATGGTGATCGCGGCCGAACTGGCTGTCGGCATGACGCGCCAGTCGAGTTAACAACAGGTCGCGTTGAACCTCGTCGGCGCGGGTCGTCTGGTTGAGGAACTCGCGAGCCAGCCGACGGGCTCGTCGGGCGAGCGGGAGGCCGACGAGCCTTCGAACGAGTGCGAGCATGTCAACGAGTCCCTTCGCCGCTAGCGTACCGACCCGTATGATCAACCCGGCCCGCTCCGGTCCTGATGTTCGGGCCTTTCAATGGTCCAGCCATTCCACCAAAAAGCTTGACCGACAATGAGCGTGGTCATCACCAACGTCTTCTTTTTGTGGCAAAATGGTACATAGGGTTTGGAGATCAGAGGTTGGAGGATGGGGAACGCATGCGACCCCGCATCCGACTGCATAACTCCTTATCAGATTGGTCTCAATCCAACGGAGCAACGGATGATGCAGAACGCACCCCCTCAATTCCAGGCTTTCGTCACTCGCCCCATGATCTACACCTTCCCTGATGGAACGAGTACGACGCTATTCGTCGACATTGGGTTGCCTTATCTGATCCCACCCGATGACCCTGCCAATGTTTCTGACTGGGGTTGCCAGTATCGGACGCGCGGCTTCGCCAGGGATGAATTCCATACGGTCTTCGGGGTCGACGGCGTTCACGCCCTTTACCAGGCGTTGTCTCTGGCGGGCGTCCGGATCGCCGCCCAGCCTGAGTCGCTCAGCCTCGATTTTGGCGGAGTGCCGAATTTCGGCTTCCCCCCCGTCGTTAAACCCCTTCTCGACAACATCGGGGCCTGAGAGGCAGTCAGTAGCGGAACCGTTTCTCACGTTCCGCCCCGTTCCTCAGCCAATCATCGGTACTTCCACGTCGGCCACCTCCGCCGCGATCGGCTGGGCTTCCTCAATGGGCGCGGCGGTCTCCGCGAGTGGCCGGCGCGGGGCGTAGCGGGCGAGGAAGTCGCGGACGCGAGCGGCGTACTCGTCGGGGGCGACCTCGCGGCAGCGATTGTGCTTGGCCTTGGGGACAAGCCAGAATTCCTTCGGTTCGCGCGCCTCGGCGAAGAGGCCGCGCGCGATGTCGGGGCCGATATAAGCATCCTTGCCGCCGTGGATCATCAACCAGGGGCGCGGGGCGAGGCGGGCCGCGGCGCTCTCGACGTCGGGGAACCGGCACTTCAGCCGGCGCTCCGAGCGCATCCGGCCGGTCCAGGCCAACCAACGGAAAGTCAAGAGAGGCATCCGCTTCCATAAGTAGGGGTTGGAGACGTAAATCTCCGCCCAGCGGAGAATGTACGCGAGCATCGTCCCACGGGTCGGGAAGGCCCCATCGGTGATCACGCCCCATACCGATTGGTCACGCGCCGCGACCAGGAGCGCCGTGCTCCCCCCCCGGCTGACGCCGAAGAGGCCGACGCCCGCCGGATCGCGGTCGGGACGATTACGGAGATGGTTGAGCGCCGCGAGGAGGTCCCGGACCTCGTGATTGGTCGCCCACTGGAGAGGCTTGTAGGCGGGGTCGGAAGCGCTCGCGCCGTGGTTGCGGAAGTCGAA
>JAYUFP010000475.1:0-5379 GCA_043738665.1 Isosphaeraceae bacterium | reverse complement strand
GCGGCGTCCGACCTCATCGGCGACGAGGCTTGGCGTCTTTTTGAGGTAATCGTACCCGTTCTTGGCGTCGTTATAGCCAATCAGCTTGGCGACCCGGGCGTCAATCTCGCGGGTCCACTCGCCGGCCTGATATTCGAGGCTGCCGTACTTCCGCTCGTACAGGTAAAGAAACAGTCGGCTCTTTTCGTAATGCGGGAGTTTTTTAGCGGCTTCTTTCTGGATGTCGCCGACGCGTTGTTCGTTGCGGTGGAGGTTTTCCTCGGCCTGGAGCGCAAGTTTCGACCGCTCCAGGAACTCGGGATTTTCCTTCAAAATCTCGGCGACTTCCGCTTCAAGCGTCTCCCGTCGGGCGACTTTCTCGTTGAGGCGGCGCGTCACCTCCTCCAGTTCCACCGTGTGGTGCTTCGCCTCGGCATCGGTCTCGTCGAGTTGGGATTTAAACTCGCGTTGCCGTGCTTCTTTTCTCGCGAGAATTCCCATGAGGTCGTTGCGGATCTCGTCGAACGTCTTCTCGATCGCGGGTCTGGAAATCTCCGGAAGGTAGATCGCCGCCAGCTTCATGAGCCCTTCGCCGCGCCTTTCCAGCAGCTCCTGCGTCCGCGCGTCCAGCTGTGTTGCGGCGCTCTGGCACTCGGCCAGGTCGCCCGCGGCGGCGTCGAGGTCGGCCTTGAGGGCCGACATGACCTCGGTCCCTTCGGTTGGCATGGTCCTCACCAATTCGTGATCTGAACGTCGCGTGTCACTGGCCGACCGTCTGCCCCCGGCATCATGACCTGCAAGTCGGGGAACCCCCGGCGCTTCACGGCGAACGCGGTCTCGTTGAGGATGCCGTCCGACCGCTTATCCGCCGCGAGCCGGTCGTAAACCTCTTTGGGGACCCGCTCGCCCCAGATCTTTACCTCGCGCGTTTCTCCCGTCTCAGCGTCGAGAATCTTCCGGCTGCGAACCGTGCCGTCGGCGTTCTTCGCCTCGACGATCAGATAATAACCGGAGACGTCTCTCCCCATCGACTCTGGCTTCGCCCTCACGACCGCGCTACGATTCCCGGCGCCCTGGACGACCGTGACCGTGTATTCATCGCGGATACGGTCGTCGAGGTCCGAGAGCGCGGCTTGAACCGTTTTGAGCTTCGACTCGTCGTCCTGTTTGCGGTAAGTCGCGGCCTCGCCGGTCAATCGGGTGATCTGTGACTTCACATCGGCGTCCTGAGTCACGGCGAGAATGGACTCGGCCCGGCGGCTGATCTCGTTCCCGAGCGCGGCCACGCGTCTCTGGGTGCGCCCGGTGATTGTGAACGGGCTGCTCGGCGAGAGGAAAAGGCCCCAGATCAGCATCGCGGCCCCCACGACCACGACCGTACCGCGGAGGATCGCCTCGCGACGGACCCAGAGGTGGGCCAGCGCGAGCGACGGGCTCAGCGGCGGCTCGTGGAAGGTGTGGAGGCTGCTGTAATACTTGGATATGGCGGCATCGACTTCCTCGTGGGTCACGTCTTCGCCCGTCACTTTCGCCGCGGCGATCATCCGGTCGCGGAGGCGTGCCTTGAGGGCGTCGAGGTTGAGCTGTTCGTCGACCAGTTCACGGTCCAGGCGGATCGCGGTCGCGACGTCCATGATCCGGAGCATCTCCGCGACGCTCATCGCTTCGGAGGGTTCCGTTGTCGCTTTCGCCATGGGGTCGGTTTCTCGGTGGACGTTTTCTTTCGCAAGCCGGCCGGGGTCGATACACTATGGCGAGCGACCTTCCCCCCCTCCGACAGGACGGGCCTGAGGATCGCGTAAGCCAAACAGCGACGCCCATCTTACTCGATCGTGCCGACCGAGTCGAACACCCGTTTCCGCCCTCGAATTGACACCGAACCCTCGAAAGGGAGCACGCGAACACCATGGCTGACACCGCGCAGAAATCGGGCGCCGAGCCGACCAAAGACGACCCCGCCGTTTCCGAAACCGCCGGCACCGGTATGCAGAAATACCTCGATAAGGCGGTCAAGGTGCTCGGCCAGTTCAACCTCGCCGACAAGGACGATACCAACAACGCCCTGATCCGGCTCCTCGACGACGTCAAGCACCTCGACGAGCCCAGAGTCCTCGCCATCAGCCGAACCATCAGCTACATGAGCCGGTTCAATCAGCTCGTCCGCGATAACGTTGAGAACATCAACGTGGGGAATCGGTATCTCGAAATCGCCCAGATGTTCGACTCGATCCGCGAAGATTCCAAGACCCTGATCAACCAACTCCAGGACGGCAAGATCAGCATTACCGAGAAGATGCAGAACCTCTGGATGAGGCTCCGCCGGGGAACGCCGTCGAAGCGGTTCAACGAGATCGCCGGGGTCTACAAGTCGGTCGCCCACGACACGAAAGACCAGCTCGACCGCGAACGGAAGATCATGGACGCCTACATCGACTTCCGGTTCGCCCTCAAGGAATCCGAGGTCATGTCCCGCGAACTGCTCGAAAAGCAGAACGTGCCGCTCGACGGCTCCAAGAAGACCTTGGCCGAAGCTCAGGAGAAAGTCGCCGCCGCGAAGGCGGGCGAGGCCGAGAAATCCCGCCTGGAACTCGCGCGCGACGAGGCCCTCAACAACTTCCAGATCGAGGACCGCAACTACCAGCTTTTGAAGGACATCACCGAGAACCTGTCAGTCGGCTACGACGTCGGCGACACGCTGATCACCAAGCTCAAGCAGACGCACGACGTGAAAGACCGCGTCTACCGACGCTCCGTGACGTTCTTCACAACGAACGAGCACGTCTTCACAATCCTGGGAACGGTCTACACCTCGCAGTACGGCCTTCACGAGGCGACCCAGGCACAGGAGGCGATGAAGGAAGGGGTCAACAAGGGGCTCGAAGACGTCGCGGAACTCGGCCGGGAGCTGGAAAAAGCCGCGATCAAGGCCGGCTACGGGACGACGATCAAGCCGGAATCCGTGGAGAAACTGGTCCACGCCATCTCGGACTATCAGGTCGAATCCCTGACGATGATCGCCGACCTCCGCAAGGAGAGTGAAGCAAGCGCCCGGGAAATCCGACGCGTGGTCGAAGAGGGTAAGAAGAAGTTCCAGGAGACTGTCACCCGGTTCGCGCTGGGGGAGACAACGAAAGCGTCGTGAATCGATGATCGGCGGTTTTTCATTCGACCCACCGCCGTCGTCGAGAAGGTTTCCGGCTTTTACCCGGTGGAGGATCAAAATGAGCCACCGGGATATGACGAGGTCGATCCCGAAGGACCAGTGGGTCGAGTTTCAAGAGATGCCCCCGCGGGAAGTCGCGACGATCCTGGTCGAGTGGGCACGAACGGTTCATCCGGCGGAATACCCAAAGAGCCTGCGCGGCCCGAAGAAGCCGAAGCTGAAGAAGCAAAGCGGGGCTAAGATTGAACAGGTGGCGACATTGAAAGTTTTAGAATATCGAATTGTCGGAATATAATGATACGTTCAGATGACTGGCACGACGGACCCTACAAATTCATGAAGACACGTTGGACCCGCCAAGGGTCTTCAACCGTCCCGCCGGGGGAGCTCGGTCTCCCTCGACAGGCCGGGGTCGAGGCGGATGGTGAACGGCCGGTGCATCCGGCTCAACGTCTGGTCGATCGCGCGGTGAGGCGTTGGGACGGGGACCGAAAGCGGCCCTTGCGGCGTCGCGGGGGCTTTCATCTCCGCCAGACTCTCGGGTTTCAGGGGCGACAAGCCGAGGCGTTTTCGGGCGGCGGCGGCGGCGAGCGGCTTGCCGAAAGCCTCGGCGACTCCGCGATGGAGTTTCCCCCAATCCGCGTCGGACAGGTTGGCCCCCGCGCCTGCAAAGCGGAGCAAGACGGCGATCGGGTGTGAACCGTCGGCGACGGACTTGATCTCCGGAGAGAGTTCCCTGGCGAGAGAGGCGTCGCGAACCGCCTGCCGCAACACCCCGGCCGACTCAAGGCAAGGCCCGAGGAGGCCGGCCTGCGCGGGCTCGACGTGGCGGAGTCGTAAGGAGCGATCGAGCAAGGCGGCGACGTCCCGCAGCACGGCTTCTCGTCGCGGACGTTCCCGCTCTTCCTTCGCGGCGTGATCCATCAAGGTCGCGAGTTTGCCGACGCCGGCAGGGCCTTCCTGGAATGACAGATCGAGAGCCTTCATCTTGGCGAGCGACTCGCCCAGAAGCGCCCCGAATGTTCGCGCACACGAGGAGGCTTCTTCGAGGGTCGTCGCCTGGGGCGGCAGCCCTGCCGCTTGCATGGTCTGGCCCGCGGCGACAAGTTCCTCTCCGGCTTTCGCGAACCGATCTCCGAGCTTGCGGAGTTCGGCGGCGATCGCTTCGGCGGGACGAACCCGCTCCACAGGCGCGGCCGTTCCCGGGACCGGCACGGGTTCCCCCGGCGGAGTTGGCTCGTCGGCGATCGTGCAGGGCGACGGGCTTGGGGCCTCGGCCTCGGCGGGATCGGGATGCGCGGCCCTCGGGATCAGCGTCGGCGGCAAGACCTCAGTCGCCGGGACCTTTGCGATAGGTTCCGGGTCCCGGGTCCTTGCCTCAAGGGTTCCGCGGATCGAGTCGAGCGTGAGTTGATCGGCGACGACATCCGGGTGTTGCGCGCCGAGCGCCGATTTGCGGACATCAATGGCGCGGCGGAGCAAGGGCTCGGCTCCGAGGCGATTGCCTTGCGCGAGCAGGAGCATGGCGAGGTGGCTGAGGCTCGCGGCGTAATCGGGGTGCTGAACGCCGAGCCCCTCGCGACGGAGCTCAAGCGCCCTGCGGAGCAAAGGTTCCGCGCCCGTGACGTCATTCCGGCGCTGGAGGACCAGGCCGAGGTTGCTTACCGCCGTCGCGGTCATCGGGTGGTGTTCGCCCAGAGCTTCCTTGCGGATCGCGAGCGCCTGTTGGAGCAGCGGTTCGGCCTTGTCGAAGTCGCCTTGACGGCCGAGCAGGAGGGCCAGGCCGGTAAGACCGGTCGCGTAATCCGGGTGTTGCTCGCCGAGGGAGTGTTTGCGGACCTCAAGAGCCTGGCGGAGCAACGGCTCGGCGGCCGTAAGGTCGCCGCGGAGTTGTAACAGATCGGCGAGGTGGTTGAGGCTGGCGGCGTACTGCGGGTCGCTTTCGCCGAAGACCGTCGCGCGGATTTCGAGGGCCTGTCTTAACAAGGGTTCGGCCGCGTCGAGCTCGCCCTGGTGTTGGTGCAGGAGGCCAAGGTTGCTCAGCGCCGAGGCGTAGTCGGGATGGTTCTCGCCGAGCTTCTCTCGCTGGATATCGACGAGCCTGGCGGAGAATTCGCCGGCCTCACGGTAACGCCCCTGCTCGTAAAGGTGGAGGGCATCACGGGAAAGTCGTTCCGGAGTTCCCCGACCGAGCCTTTGAGGGAACAGCCACCCAGGGACTAATTTGCCGAGATATC
>JAYUFP010000474.1:0-5381 GCA_043738665.1 Isosphaeraceae bacterium | reverse complement strand
GGTGAAACCACCAGCGCCGTAACGACCGCCGCGACCCACTGGATCGGGAGCAGGATCGCGAACAGACGATCCGTTCGCCGGTGCATCGCGAACGTCTGGCCGTTGAACAACTCGTCGGCCCGAACGCCCGACGAGGGAGATGCCATGGCGACGAAGTTTGAGACTTTCATCGAATATTTCCTCCGTCTCCCGGCGGTTTCGGCGTGACCAGCGGGCACCCGAAGACCGGGCAGCTCGGCGGGCCGTTTGTCCCCCCTGAAATCCAGGCGAGGACGGCGGCCCGACCGTCACTCTCGCCTTCCTGCCCCCTGGATGAGGTGATGCCGCCGCTGAAAACGCGATTCCCGGTCGAATCGAAGACGAGAACATTGCCGGAAGTCACGACCCCGAAGCGGCGCGCCTCTTCACCGTCGGGATCGAGGTGAACATTGACCCCGGGAATCGCCGACAGGTCGCGTTCCATCCCCGAATCCTCCCACGCCGGCGCAGGGGACGGCAGGGTGAGCACCACGGCATGAACGGCAAGGCGGCCCTGAGCGCTTGCGACAATGTGGCTTAGCTCAGAGACACTCGCACGAGAACAAGGACAAAGCGGATGGAGAAAAATGACGAGACTCGGTCGGATCGGGTCGCGCGTCATTCGGCCGGCCGTGGGCCATCGTACGGGAGGGTTCGCCGCGTCGCCGGGTCTTGCGTGGTAGGCTCCGAGGAGGAATGTCCCTGAAACTGCACAAGCTCCCCACAGAATGAGTGACCCTGAACTGGTCAGAATTCGGCTTCCGGGAGAAATCATGAACGGAATCCCCGGAGCGTTGGACTGATCTGAATCGTCTTAGCCCAAAATAGAACCTAGAACAGTTTATAGGACGATGCCGTTGTGTCCCGGAAACAGCCTGGAGACACCGGCGGCGTCAACCCCGTCAACGATCTCGCCAAGGGCCGGCATCAAATCTTTACAACGACCCGACACCGAGCTAAAGAGCCCGGCGCGACTCGTTCCCACGGTCCTCCGCGGGAACGAGGACGATTTCCAGCCTTCTGTCGGCTCATTGAATCTTTACGCCCGCTTACCTGGACGGACCGACTCTCGTCGCGGATGAGGGTCTTTTTTGCCTTAAGCAAAGACCAAAGACCCTCAGCCGGCCTTCGGCCTCCTTCTCCGGGGGGAGAAGGACGGATCTCGCAATCATCCGGTAACCCGCTCGGCGAGCTTTTCCCGATTCCGCCGTCCTCGCGAAGGGCTGGGATGTCGGCCAAGGCGGATGCCGAAGGCGAAGTGGGATGCCAAAGGGGGACGGCACCGAGCCGACGATCCGCAAAGCCTACGCGACGGGTCGGAGCCGGTCCCCTTGGACGCCCCAAGTTGACTGCGCACGCCTCTCAATCGTCCATCATCGACGACTGCGAAGACGCCTCGTTCGACTCCGGAGAGATCGGCGCGTCGGTCGGCGCATTCACGGTCGAGCCATACGCCCCGTAGCCGTACGAGCCTCCGTAACCGTAGACCGAATCCGACGACCGGACCCCGTTCACCACGGCCCCGATCACCGGCACTCCCACATGTGCCAGGCGACGGTTCGCCCTTTCGATCAAGGGAAACCGGCTCGTGTCGTAGCGGACCGCCAGCACGGCGCCGTCGGTCCAGCGGCCGATGGTCAATGCATCAGGAACCGGCAGAACGGGCGGGGCGTCGACGATGATCATGTCGAACGATTCGCGCGCCTGGGCGAGGAGCTTGCCGAGCCGCTCGCTTTGCAGCAGCCGGCTCGGGTCGACCCGGGGCGTTCCCGCGGGGAGGAGGTGGAAGCCGCCCGCGTCGCCGATCACCATCACCACGTCTTCGGCCATCACCTCGCCGCGGAGGACGTTAATCAGGCCGGGGTTGTCGGTGGCGTCGAGCATCCGGCTGAGCGTGGGATTTCGCAAGTCGGCGTCGATCAGCAGGGTCATCAGTCCGGCGTTGACACAGCGCTCGGCGAGCTGCGCGGCGAGCGTGGTTTTACCCTCGCTGCCGCAGGCGCTTGTGATCAACACGCAGTGGCGGTCGCGGCCCCAGGGGTCTCGCCTCGCGCAGAGGGCGACTCTCAGGTGATCGAGGCTCTGCACGAACTCGTCGAGCTGCCTTTGGGCGCGAAAGTCTCCGCGGGTGACCGGCGCGTTGTGATTGCCGTCGCCGTTGCTCCCCGGAAGGGAGACGCGGATCTGCGGGAGCGGGGGAACAACCCCGATGACCTGAAGGTTGATCCGGGTCGAAAGCTCGTCGGGGTCGGCCACTCGTGCGCCGTGGAGTTCCATCAGGACGAGGAGGCCGAGCAAGAGCAGTCCCGTGAGTATCGGCGCGGCGATCATGGCCTGCTTGCGGCGGTCGGTCTTGGCGAGCTTCGAAATCTTGGCGGGGTCTTCCAGGTTGATCCGCGCCACGGGGCTCTTGGCCTCGAACTTGAGCTGGTTGAGGTTCTTGAGGATCGTCTCGTAAACCCCGTCGATGCGTGCCAGATCGCTCCTCGCGTATTCGAGCTTGAGGACCTCGCCCTCGGCATCCTTCGACTCGACGCGGACCTTTTCCAGACGCTCTTTCAGGACCTTTTCTTGGGTGGCGTAAGCAGTGAGCTCGGCCTCGGTCTGCTTGATCGCGACGTCGAAGCCGTCGGCGGCGGGTTCGGCGGTCAGACGCTTGCGAATTCCCGGTTCGAGCTTGCGCCAGAGATCATTTTTCTTGTCCTTAAGCTCATTCTTGCGGGTCGCGAGCCGGACGCGCGAGGGGTCGGAAGGGTTTCTGGCGGTGGTCCGCTCGATGTCGCGGAGCTTGGCGTCGGTGCGTTCGAGTTCGGCATGGATCGAGACGACGCGCGGGTCTTCATAAAAGGCATCGATGATTAGGTCGTTGATCGACCCTTCGGGGGGCTTGGCGGGGAGCACCTTCTCGGCCTTGAGCTGATCGAGCCTGGCCCTGGTGGCGATGACCATGATCTCGACGCTGGTGAGCTGCTCGTTCCACTGCTTGAACTTGTCGAGCGACGCGACGGAGCGATCCTTCACGGATTCGACGCTCGCCGCGCCGATGCTCTTGTGGAGCGACTCGACGTACTTCCGCTGGGTGTCGAGCAGGGCCTTCTGCTCGTCGCGGGTCTGTATCAACTGGTCGATCTGGCGCTGGGTTGAGGCGTCGTAGGTTGCCTGCGCGAGTTTCAAGTAAGACCCGACGACGGCGTTGACGACCGCCGCCGATTCCGAGGGTTCGGTCGATGACATCTCGACCTGGATCAGGCTCGACCGCGGCAGGACGCCGACACGCAAAGCCTCGCGGATCGTCGCCTCCGGTTCGGGCGATCCCACCAAAAAAGGCAGCTTGTTCAGCTCGGGGTGTTCGGAGAGGGCCGAGCCCAGGACCGTGGCGCTGGTGACGCGCTGGACTTGATTCTCGATATATTGGGCGATGTCGATGGGGGCGGAGTTGTTTTGGGTGAAGATGCGGTTGTCGTCGATCTCAACGCGGACCCTGGCTACGGCGTCGTAAGTCGGCTCAATCTTACTATACGCCAGCCCCATCAAGCCCGCGGAGACCGCGAGCCAGACGAGAAGCGCTTGCCACCAGTACCGCCGCCAGGCCCTGCGGACGAGTCGGAACGAGACGCGTTTCTGGGGAACGGGATCGATGGGGAGATGCGAATGCTCGTCGGCCTGGTCGAACGCGGGCGAAGCGGGACCGGTCGGCAACCGCTTGGCGGGGAGCGCGTCGTCGTCTCGGGATTTTCTGTCCTTCATGGGCGTTCCGCTCTCCCCAGAACCGCGTTCGTCATCTCAGCAGAAGAATGGCGGATGCCGGATGCCGGATGCCGGATCGGTCATCTCATCGGCCATTGGCCATCGGTCATCTCATTGGCCATTGGCCATTGGCCATCGGTCATCGGTCATCCCCTACGGCACCCTCTCCAGCAAGGCCCGAAGTTCCGGCGTCAGAACCGCGAGGAACGCTTCGCAAGGATTTCCAACGTCCCGGCGTTCTCCCGGCGAGGCCCTTCGCGCGACGTGGACCTTGTACATCCCCGGGATTCGCTCGAACCGCTTCCGGATTCCAGCCTCCGGCGACCACTTCCCTCCGAAGCGCCACGAGTAATACACTTCTTGGAAGTCAAAGCTTACCCCCTCCCCCTTGCGGTAAGCCAGAGCCCGGAAGGGAACTCCGTCGACCTGCTTCGACTCCGGACCCGCCGCGAGTTCGTACCCCGCGGACGGGTAACAGACCTCGGGACTGTGCAGAAACACGTCGGCGGCGGGTCCGTAAAGCAAGATCAGCTCGACGGCCGCACCGGTGTTTTCGTTCACATACCGTCGCGTGACAATCTGATCCGCGCCTGCGGAGCGAGCGATCTGCTCATCGACCGCGAACGTCTCGCCACGCCAGGGGCCGAGCGTCTCGGACACGGTTTCCAGGTCAAGCCGGGCAACTTTCCTGCCGGTCTCGAGGGCGGATTCAACACGAGCCGCCTGCCAGCCGCGGACCGCTCCCGACGCCACGAGCAAGACGCACACAAGGAATGCGGCCAGGCCGACTCGAGCGGCCGCCGGCGGGGAGAGTTCGGTAACGCTCATGACTCTCCATGTGGTATCAACTGACGGATGACGGATGACCGGAACGGGTGGCCAAACCCTCGTTCCCACGCAGAGCGTGAAAACAAGGGCGATGCTCGGTGGAGACAGTCGCCGAGTCGGCAATCCGACTTGGTCCAATCCGCCATAAATTACGCCTTAATCCGCATGGCGTCCGCACTTGTATCATGGTGCTCGTAACGCAACAATGCAAGGCAGATAAACCCGAACCATGAAGCTGGGAAATCCTGGCAAAATCGGCACGATATCGTCTTTAAACCTTCACGAGACCCGACCGCGGTGAATCCGACCCGTCGCCTCAACCTGCGCGGCTTGCTGGAGCTGGCCATCGTCCTCATGGTGATCGTGCCGGGGGTGGTGGGGTTGATCGTCTACCGCGGGGGCGGGGGTCGCTCCGCTTACCTGACCGAGGCGAAGACGCTCTTCGCCAACGGTAAGACAGCGCTGGGCATGGGTTACCTGAACCGGCACCTCGATCTCAACCCCAACGACCTCGACGCCCTTGATCTGAAAGCCAAGATCCTCGCCGAAGGGGCCAAGGACGAGGCCCGGGTCGTCGAGGCCGCGCGGATTCATAGTCAGGTTCTGGGACGCTCCGCGCCAGGTCCGAAACGCCAGGAAACGCGACGGCGACTCGTCCGCCTCAACCTCAAGATCCCCAACCACGCCTACGCCGCCGAAGAACAGGCCCGCGCTTTGATCCGCGACGGCGCCGACGACGCCGAAGCCCACCGGATGCTCGCGAGGGCTTTGGAACAGATCGGCGTCCT
>JAYUFP010000473.1:0-1670 GCA_043738665.1 Isosphaeraceae bacterium | reverse complement strand
CGCAAATGCTCTGGCGCATCCGCAAGATTACCGTCCTGCGGCCTGAGTTTCCAGCCGGATTCCCCATCGAGGCGCGTGAGCGTCCTTATCGGCTCGTGGGAGTGAGGCGGAACGAGATCCAGGGGAAGATCTCGACCAGGAAGGTAGAGGGCTGGATCAAGGATCCGGCGGGCGCCGCGCCCTACCTTGTCGATTCCGCCGGCCGCGATGGGCCTCAGGGCGAAAACCGCACCCAGCGCAACAGTCTCATCCTCCAGCACGTCGCGTACCGGATCGACGCCTCCCCCGTGCTGACGCCTCTCGCCAACCGGCCGAAGACCCGAGCACTCTCCGGCGACGATGAACCCGACGATCCTGATACGCAAATGAAGTATGCCGATATGTTCCGGCGGAGGGTGCGCAAGGGTCAATGTTTTCACCGGCCTTTCCTGGGTTGTCGAGAATTCGCCTGCCACTTCGCCGAGCCCGGGGGAACCGAACCGGTGCTCGATCACTGGAACGAACCGCTGGGCCTGATGCTCTACGACATTCACTTCGGGATCGACGGCGTCAACCGGCCCGGCTTCTTTCAGGCCGCGGTTGTTCGGGGCGTTCTCCATTGCGATACGGAGGGCCCGGGGCCTGACGGAGAGCCGCCCGTCCAGGTCGTTGGGTGGGGAGAAAGGAGTGTGGCCGGATGATTCTGCAACGACTATACGAACTCGCCGTTCGTGAGCAACTGCTCGACGATCCGGCGTTTGAGGAGCTTCCGGTCAAATGGTCGATCCAGATCGGCCGGGAAGGCGAGTTCCTCGGGGTCATCGAACTAATTGGTGAGACGGCTCCGACTCGAGACGGAAAAATTCCGCCGAATCGGGGTAGGCCACTCGCTGTTCCGTTGGCTCATGGTTCGCCGAACGCCGTGGGATTCACGCGGTTCTTCGCCGACACCCTGGCCCGCGTCTGGCCAATCTCCTTCGACCTTGACGATCCAGAGGGGCCGGGCTCGGCCCCCGAGCGTGCGAAGCGTGCTCGAAGTCTGGCTACCTTCTGGAGCCAAATCAACGAAGCCGCCGATTCGACCGACGACCCCGCTTTACGCTCCATTCAGACGTTCGGCCGTCGTCTCGGGGACCTCGACGTGATCGACGCGATCAACGCCGAGGTCTCCAGCAAAAAGGCGACGGGCGCTGACCGTTGCACATTCGCCTGGAATGACGACTTCGGCGGCACGATCCTGGAACGCGAAGCGGTCAAGGCTTTCTATCGCTCCTATTACGAAACTTGGTCGGGAGGGAAAAAGGAGGCGGGGCCGGTCGGCGTCTGTCAGATCACCGGAGAGGTCGTGCCGTTGCCGACGACTCATCCCATGAAGATCCAGGGCGTCCCCGGCGGATTGCCCACGGGCGTCAGCCTCGTCTCGTTCGATAAAGACGCATTCCAGAGTTACGGGCTCGACGGGACCGCCAACTCGGGGATCGGCTACCGCGCGGCCGAGGGTTACTGCCGAGCGTTGACGGCGCTCATTCAGGAGAAGCTCAACCTTCCTTCGAGGCTCCGGGTCGGTGAATCGCTCTTCCTGATCTGGGCTCGCGACCCCGACCCGATCGCAGGCGGCATCGTTCGATCACTTTCCGAGGGGCGGGACGAAGTCCGTCGCGCCGCGGACTTGGTGAAAGCGGCTCACGGGG
>JAYUFP010000472.1:0-1671 GCA_043738665.1 Isosphaeraceae bacterium | reverse complement strand
CCGGGGGGAGAAGGGTTAACGTCGGACGTCGCAATCCTCCTGGCACCATCGGACGACTTGCCGGAAAGATCACGCTTTTCCCGGCCGGACTCCACCGTATCATCGATCGAACACTTGCGAAGTCTCCGGCCGAATCGTAGATTGTTCGTTTGCGAGGTGGCTCCGTGCTCACGCTGCGCGGGCATCGACGGTGGTTTCTCCCTCAGGGGTTCGTGATGGCGACGGCTTCCGCTACGGGTCATGCTCACGCCGATAAAGGGCGGCATGTTCTCTCGGCCTTGGTTCAGAACCAGCCGGGCGTACTCGCCCACATCTCGGGGATGTTCGCGTCTCGCGGGTTCAATATCGACAGCCTCGCCGTGGGAGAGACTGAGGACGCCCACCTCTCTCGCGTGACTTTTGTGGTAATGGGAGACGACAGGGTTCTCGAACAGGTGCGGAAGCAGCTCGAAAAGATCGTCACGGTCGTTCAGGTGATTGACATCTCCCGCGAAGATTTCGTCGAACGCGACCTGATGCTGATCAAGGTCCGCGTCGGCGCGGACCGGCGGGCCGAGGTTCAAGGACTGCTCCAGATCTTCCGCGGTCGCGTGGTCGATGTCAGCCCCGAACAGATGATGATCGAGATCTCGGGTCAGGAACGGAAGATCGAGGCGTTTATCGACGTCGTCCGCCCTTACGGGATCATCGAACTCGCCCGGACCGGCCGGATCGCCCTGGTTCGCGGCAGCAATCCACCCGGCACGGAAATCGAACCGCCTGCCGAAGTCGATGCCGACGAAGGGGCCGTCGTGGGACATTCCCACCTTTGACGGCTTCCGAGGCGTGTCGGCCGATCGGACTCGCTTTTCAAGAATTATGGGGAGGTTGACCTCTCCGAGCGTCGTGGGCTTTGCCCGGCTCGGCAGGAGCATCGCCCTGCCGCCATCATGTTTGTTCAGAGGAAAGACCCCGGTCGCCAACTCGGCCGACGGGTCGTGATTCCATCCCGAGTCGCCAACGATCTTCGCTTCATTCGCTTCGAAGGGAACGCTGATGCCGGCCACGATGTTTTACGACCAGGATGCCGACCTGGGACTGCTCAAAGGCAAAACGATCGCCATCATCGGCTACGGGAGTCAGGGGCACGCGCACGCCCAGAACTTGCGAGACTCCGGCTGTGAAGTCATCGTCGGGCAGCGCCCGGGTTCGGCCAACCACGACTTGGCCGTGAAGCACGGCTTCAAACCCGTGTCCGCCGCCGACGCCTCCGCCAAGGGGGATCTGGTCAACATCCTCCTCCCCGACGAGGTCCAGGGCGACATCTACGCCCAGGACATCAAGCCGAACCTCAAACCCGGCAAGTTGCTCCTGTGCTCGCACGGGTTCAACATCCACTTCGGCCAGGTTGTCCCGCCCCATGGCGTCGATAGCGCGCTCGTCGCTCCGAAGGGTCCCGGCCACCTGGTTCGTAGCGAGTTCGTCAAGGGCGGCGGCGTCCCCTGCCTGATCGCGACCGGCGAGGGCTGCTCTCCGCAAGGCAAAGCTCTGGCGCTTGCCTATGCCAAGGGAATCGGCGGCACCCGCGGCGGCGTGCTCCAGACCACGTTCGCCGAGGAAACCGAGACGGACCTCTTCGGCGAGCAGGTTGTGCTTTGCGGCGGCGTGAGCGCTCTCGTGAAAATGGGCTTT
>JAYUFP010000471.1:0-15624 GCA_043738665.1 Isosphaeraceae bacterium | reverse complement strand
GGGGGGCACGGTGAACGTCTGGACGATCCGCTCGAACGGGCCGGGGCCTCTGTTGCCGGCCATCGCGTAAAAACTGGCTTCGCCGTTCACCCGGATGGAGAGTCGGTATCTTCCCGGGAGGATGTCGTCGATCCGGAAGGTTCCGTCGGGGGCAAGGCCGAGGCCGATCGAGACGCGGCGGGCGGCGTACTGGCGGGCTTCCGGTGTCGCCCCCGAGCGACGCATCCAGTCGTTCCACTCGGCACCGAGCGAGGTCTTTCCTCGTAATAGACTCATAGGTTCATAAGATCTGTCGAGATCACTTTCGATGTCGGCGACGGATTCCACGGTGAAATCGATCGGCTTGGCCCAATTCTCGGGCCGCTCGACCCGACCGATGATCGGCCTCCCCTTGCCGCCGAGCGTGACTTCGGCCGTCTCCCCCGGGTTTACGCGAACTGCATCGCCGATCGACCATCTCGTACCCGGGGCGGCAATGATCCCTTTGTGCGTGACGCGTATGTTGCTGTCGGGGACAACATTTTTGAAGGAAAAGCGGCCATCGGCGTCGCTGATCGTCCTTTGCTCAAGATTGATCATGCCGGATGACGCATCATCGCGCACGTCCCCGCTGAGATCGATTTGCTTGTTCGCCACGGGCCGGGTGCCGATCAGATAACGCCCCTGAATCTGGGCATAAGGCTTGGCCTGGACCTTGGGTGACTTCTTCAAATCTTCCTTGCCGACCTGGGCATAAAAGCCATCGCCCAGAATGAAGAGAAACCAGGGCTTGTCGTCTTCCGGTATGCCGAAAGTGCCATCCGGAGTGGTTCGGCTCTCTTTGACGCCGCTTCCTGAATGAGGATTCGTCACTCCGTCTGAGATCGTGACACCGCCAAGCTCCCGGACTTCGAATAGCCTCGCGTCGGCGAGCGGCTTGCCATCGGGTCGGAGCACGGTCGCGACCTTGCCGGTGGTTGTATCAACTCCGGGCTTGATGGAGATGTTGTAGTCGAGGACGACCTTTTCTTCGCGACGGAAGCTCCGCGACATGAACGTCTTGTAGCCGGGGGACTGGACGCGAATCTTGTAAACGTCGGCCGTGATCGGGAAGTTGACGTTGAGTTCACCCTGGTAAACGCCCGTGCCAGATCCCACTTCGGGCATGCTCGTCCATTTCCGTGGCTCGCCGGTCTTTGGGTCGATCTCGCTGTATTCGACCTTGGCATTGTCGACTCGCTTCTTCGTCTCCGCATCCGTGAGCTTACCACTCACGGAAAGCGATGGCTTCAACGTCAAAATAAAATCCTCGCCGGTCGCTGTCGCGCGTTGCATAAAGAGGCCGCGATATCCTTGAAGATCGACGTTGACCGTGAACTCGCCCTCTGGGGCTTCGTCCCACTGAAACCGGCCTCCGTCGTCGGTCCAGAGAAAGGCACCAAGGCAGCGGTATCCCCGCCAGGCGTCGACATTCACGAACGCCCCGGCGAGCGGTTTTCCTTCGGGATCGACGACGCGCCCTTTGAGGACGTGCGGCTTCGGGAGAGTGATTTCGACCTGGGGAACCGCTGTGCCGATCTTGACGGTCCGCACCCCCGGCCCATGCCCTTGCGCCAGCCCGATCAAGTGCCAGTCTCCGGGCTTTACTTGCCCGGTCCGGAACTGACCGGCGGCATCTGTCATCACGGCGAACTCGTTGGCTTCAGTGGCCATCGTTCCCGGATAATCCGTCGAGATCACTTTGACCCCGGCTACCGGCTTACCCCGGGCGTCGACCACTCGCCCTTCAATCGGCACCCCTTTCGTCATCACAGTCGCGGCATTACCGGCTCGAAGATCGGCGATCTTGGGGATTTCCTTGATCGTGTAGTAGTCGCGGGTGCTGAGAAAATCGGGATGGACGACCTGGATACCGAGAAGTTCGCCCGTGGTTTCGGGAGCGCCCGAGGTCTGCCATTTGCCGTCAAGGCCGGTGACGGCTCGAAGGTCGTAGAGTAGTTCGTGTGAATCTTTCCGCTTGTAGTTGTGGCTCCAAAGATAGACCGTCGCCCCCGCGATCGGGTGCTCCCGCTCGTCTTGAACGACGCCGCCGAGGCTTTCCCCGGGCTGGAGTTTGATCGTCTCGCCGTCGGGGATGGGCTTCCTTGGGTCGAGGCCCCAGTTGTAGCGCTGCATCGCCCGGCCTTTGCCCCAGACATCAATGCCGAAATTCCGGTCGGAATAGACGGTCGAGTGGGGAATGTCAAGCCGCCCCTGGGCATCCGTTTTGAGCCAGTAGTCGCGGAAGGCGATCCAGACTCGGACGTCCGCCTCTGGCACCGGCGCACCCGTATCGGCCGCGACGACCAGAAGGTGGAACACGCGCCCCGCTTTCGCCGTTTCGGCCGCCTTCACGGCCTTCGGAGTGTCATCCAGCGTTGTGGCATGGGCCTCGGCGCGGACCAATTGGATCGCGCCGATGACGACCGCCAGCATCACGGCCGTAACTGTGATGGCAAGCCTTGCCGGCCAACGGGGCAGGCATCGACCGTCGCCGACGCTCCGATCGATCTGCGCGAGTCGGCGACTGAGTTTCGACGTTCGAGCCATCGCCAGGCCGAGCGCGGGGGAAGTGTCGAAGATCATCCCGGAGGCGACGGCCAGAAGCGTATCCTTGTAGACGGCGGGGCCTCCCAGTTCGTGAATGCAAAGGTCATCACACGCACGTTCGCGGTCCTCGGCGATCGTGCGTCCCAAGACCCAGACCAAGAGATGAGGCCAGTAAATCGCCTGCACGAAACGCAGGAGCAAGTTCCACGGATAGTCGTTCCGCCGAACGTGCGACAATTCGTGCAACAAAACGGCATCGGCATATTCGCGGGAGTCGGAACCTGTCAATGATGTCGGCAGAACGATGATCGGACGGAAGAATCCCAGTACCACGGGAACACAAACACGGGGCGACCATGCCAGTGCCACGTCGCGATTGATCCCCAGCGTCCGCCGACCACGCTCCAGGGCTGCGGACCACGCCGCGTCGTCAAGTCTCGTGCTCGAAGATTTCAGTCGCGAAACCGCCACCCATGAGAACGCCAACCGCGCGAGAAATATCAAAACCATCACGGCATAACCCGAGATGGCGAGTGTCGACCAGTCGATCTCGGGGGCCGGTGTTGATTCCGTCGGCTTCCCCGACGGGCTTTCAGGGCTCGCGAGAACGAGCTGTGGTACATCCGCGGGTTTGACGGCGCTCGATTCAAGGGAAGCCGGAATCTCAGTGCGGGCAAGCGGGAAGGCATCCTCGAAGCGTGGAAGCGGCAGGCTCGTTTCCTGTAAAGGGAGCGACACGAACGCCGTGGCCGTCCTCGATGCGGACACATTCGACGGCAGGCAGGCGACCGGCATCGAGGGCAATCCGAAGGTCGCCAACGGAAGCAATAACAGCCCGATAAGCCCGGCGTTGCCGACCGCCGCGCCCAACGAGGCATGACGGCGTCTCAAGAAGTACCGGACCGACAAGACGAACGCGAGCCAGGCGGTGGCCCTGATCGCCAGATCGAGAACCGTCGATGACCATGAGGATGCTTGAATGAAAGTCATGATGCGTCTCCTTTCCCGCGGCGCTTCGGTCCGGCCTGTAGTGCGGTGGAACGTCGGAGTTCATCAAGCTGTTCCCGCGAGAGGTGCTCGTCTTCGATTAGTCGCAACACCAGGTCTTCCGCCGAGCCGGCGAAAAACCGCGTCAATACGCTCCGGACGGCATGCCGCTGGGCCTTTTGCCGGCCCACGAGCGCACGGTGGACATACGCTTTGCCACGGACCTCGTGCGTGAGATACCCTTTCGTCTGGAGCACGCGCATCAAGGTCCGCACCGTGGAATCGTGAGGCGAACCGGGGAGTGCCTCGCGAACCTGCTCGGCCGTGACCTCTCCCAGACGCCAGACGACGTCCATGATCTGCGCTTCACGCTCGGTCAGAGCCTGAGAATCTTTTTTTGCCATGATGGTCACCGGGTTCGTTAAAACATTAACGGACAGGGTGAGACTAACACCCGACGACGGGCCATGCAAGAGGTCTCGTTAAAAGATTAACGGAAGGAGGTAACGGAACTCATCCGCCCAGCAGATGGGCGGCGGCGTTTTCGATGGCCCCGGCGACGTCGCGAAGGAACGCGGCGGCGGGGACCCCGTCGATCGCGGCGTGGTCGAAGGTCAGACTGAGCGTGATCCGTTGCCGGGGCACTGTCCGGTCTTCGGGAAGCACCACCAATTCCCGGCGGATGGCACCGAGGCCGAGGATGGCGATCTCCGGCTCATTGATGATGGGGGTGAAGGCGTCGATGCCCCACGCCCCCAGGTTCGTGATCGTCATCGCCCCGCCTTGCACTGCCTCACTGCTCAGGCGTCCGCCGCGTGCGAGCGCGATCACCTCGGTGGATTCCTGAGCCACTGCCAGCAAGGATTTGCGAGCGACGTCACGAACGACCGGGACGAGAAGTCCCTCGGGTGTGTCGACGGCGATGCCGATATGGAATGCGTCGTCGGCGATCGGAATCAAGGAGTGGTGGTCGCGATCCCAACGGACCGCGATTTGAGGATGCCGCTTCATGGCGAGTGCGACAACGCAAGCCACGATGTCAGTATACGACGGAATGACACGAGCCCCTGCCGCCTTGAATTGCTCCCGCAACGCCACGAGGTTTGTGGCGTCGGCGACGGTCGTGAGTGTCACGGGGATCGATCGCTCGCGACTCAAACGAAGACGGTCGCCGATGGCCTTGCGTCGGGGCGAAAGGATATGATTTTTTGTCGTGGACTCCTTGCCGACCAAATCCCAAGCGAGTCTCACGTCGGCTTCGCAAATCCTGCCGTCGCGGCCCGTGCCTTTCAAGGTCTTCCAGTCGACACCGATTTCCGCTGCCAAACGCCTGGCACGCGGACTGGCGACCGGGTTTCCCGCTTCTCCCCAGCCCGTCTCGACCGAGGCATGACGATCGGTAATCGTTTCTGAAGGTGTTGCTTGAGCGTGAATGATCGACTCATGCTTCGATGGCTGACCTGAATCCGGAATGGCTTCCCCCGGTAACAGCAGGTATCCCAGTAGAGCACCCACTGGCACGACACCGTCTGCCGCGGGCGAGTCCGATGGTATATGCAGTTTTCCTGAATCCAAGGACTCAATTTGCTGGACCGCCTTCTCGCTTTCGAGCTCGAATAGAGGCTCCCCGACCTTTACCTGATCGCCCGGTTGCTTGAGCCAGCCGATGAACTTGCCTTCTTCCATGGACCAACCGAGCCTGGGAATGCGGATCTCGTGTGGCATGCCTGTCCTCTGTCGCGGGAAAGCTCTTGACGGTCGGGCTCTTCGATGTCAATAATTTCGATGGTTTGTTTATTCGCTGATAAGTTTGCGAATCGCGTTCATGATGTCTACCCGCTGAGGGACCACCGTACTTTCCAGCGACGGTGAGTACGGAGTCGGGCAGAAAGCTCCGGTCAGCCGGAAAATCGGGGCGTCGAGGTCATTGAAACCGTTCTCGGCGACACATGCCGCGATCTCGGCACTGAAGCCGTATTGGCCGGGCGGTTCGTCCACGATCAGGAGGCGACCTGTCTTCTTGACCGACTGGAGGATCGTCGCGGTGTCGAGCGGTGAGACCGTTCGAGGGTCGATCAATTCCACGGAAATTCCCTCGCGGTCGAGCGTCTCGCAAACCTCCGCGGCGAGGTGGACCATCCGTGCCAGTGCCACTACCGTGACGTGCCGCCCTTCCCGCACGACACTTGCCTTGCCGAATTCGATCTCGTAATCGCCTTCCGGCACGGGGCCTTTTGCTTGCAAGATTTCGCGGTGCTCGAGAAACAATACGGGATCGTCACAACGTAACGCCCGTTTCAACAACCCTTTCGCATCAGCGGCCGACGAAGGAACGACGACGTGCAACCCCGGGATTTGTCCATAAATGCCGTAGTAACTTCCCGAATGGTGTGTGGCGGCGGAATGGCCGATGCCGATGCAGCCTCGTAGAAGCACCGGCATCTTCAGACGACCGCTCGACATGTATTGCATCTTGGCGATCTGGTTGACGATCTCGCCGAAGCCGTCGAGGACGAAATCGGCGAACATGAAGTCCACCACCGGCCGGCTACCCGTCATCGCCGCTCCGCACGCGAGTCCAACAAATCCACGTTCGCAGATTGGTGTGTCGCGGAGTCGTAAAGGGCCGTAAAGCTCGTAGAGCCCCTTCGTCGTCATGAAGTTGCCGCCGCGCTTGCCGATCCCCTCGCCCATGACGAAGATTCGAGGGTTACTCGCCATTTCTTCCGACAGGGCTTCGAGCGTGGCTTGCGAGAACGTCAACGTCCGGGAACCACCGGCAGGCTCTTCGCGTAAGGGACTGGACGGTGAATAGATATATTTGTCGGCCGTGCCGGGTTCAGGAGGCGGGCTCGATTCGGCGAAATCGCGCGCGTCACGGATCAATTCGGTGACTTCGGTATCAATCGCATCGAATTGACCGACCGCAAGCGGGACCGCCTTTCGAAGCCGCTGAATCGGGCAACGCTCCTTCCACTCTTCGACTTCTTCCTTTGTCCGGTACGTGAAATCCGCCATCCCTTCGGCGTGGGCGCGTGTGCGGTAAGTCTTGCATTCGATAAGGGTAGGGCCGGCTCCCGACCGTGCCCGCGCGATGGCTTCACCCGCGACGCGATGGATTTCGATCACGTCGTTGCCGTCGAGCTCAAACCCGGGGATTCCGTACGCCGCGCCGCGAGACCCGACGTTCGGGTTTCCACTGGCATCGGCGAACGGCACTTCCGTGGCATATTGATTGTTTTCGCAAATGAAGAGCACGGGGAGCTTCCAGATGCACGCCATGTTGAGCCCTTCGTGAAACGCGCCGTTGTTCACGGCCCCGTCTCCGAAGAACGCCACCGCGACCGTGCCATTATCAAGGATTTTGGAGCTGTAGCCGCCGCCGCAAGCCTGAAGGATGCAGGGGCCGACAATGCCACTGGTGCCCATCATGCCGATCTCGGGCGAGAACAGGTGCATGCTGCCGCCGCGCCCCCGGGAGCATCCGGTCGCGCGTCCGAAGAGTTCCGCCATCAATTCCCGCGGGGGCATCCCTTTGGCGAGAGCATGGCCGTGTCCACGGTGGGTGCTGAAAACGACGTCCTGATGAGACAGATGGGCACAAACGCCGGCCGCGATGGCTTCTTCGCCGACGTAGGTGTGGCATGCTCCATGGATCAGGCCGCGCTGGTGGCAACGTGCCAGTTCTTCCTCGGTCTGACGGATGATCTGCATCAGGCGGTAGAGTTGTTCGATTCGTTCGGCGGGCTGTGTCGCTTGCGAGTTGCTCATGAGGTGTCACTTCGTGTCTTTAGGCTGAAAGGTCTGAATGAGGTGTTGCTCATGTCCGGGCGTGCCACCGGCATTCATGGCGAGGTTGCCGCCGTCCATCGGGATGAGCGCCCCGGTGATCCACTCGGACGCGTCGGAAGCGAGCAGGACGGCCAAGCCCATGATGTCGCCAGGTCGGCCGAGGCGTCCGGCAGGAATTCCTTTGAGAAAGCGGCCTTCCAGCGTCGGATCGTCGGCCATCCTGGCGGTGAGGCTTGGGTTAACGACCTGAGCGGGCAGCACAGCGTTGACCCGCACCCCGCGGTGGCTCCACTCGGTGCTCAGTTCGCGTGTCATCTGCACGACCGCTCCCATCGCCATGCTGTAGGCGATGTGTCCTCGTCCCAGTGCCGACGTGCCGGCCAGTGAGCCGATGTTCATGATCGAGCCTTTGCCCTGCGCGAGCATCCGCAAGCCCGCCTGCTGGCACATCGCGAACCTGCCGACGATCAGGTTCTGGATCACCTTGTGCAAGTCGTCAATCGCCAGTTCCTCAGGCTTTGCCAGGTGCCCGTCTCCGGCGATGTTTCCCAGAAAGTCGACTCTACCGAATTCCGTATCGATCCGGCGAAACAGTCCTGCGATGGCGTCCGGATCGGAAACGTCACAATCGGACACCGGCGCCGTTCGGCCAATCTTCCGTATCTGTTCGGCGGTTCGTTCCGCGCCGTCGAGGTTTCGATCGACCAGCATCACATGGGCACCGTACTGTGCCAGTGCCAGTGCGGTCGCTTGACCCATGCCCCGGGCGGCGCCAGACACGACGGCCACCCGGCCTGTCAGATCGAACAGATTCATCAGAAGCTCCAAATCGTCTCACGCCGAGAAGTACGGGAGAATCTTGAACACGAACACGAGCGTCGCCAGCCCAAGGTAAAAAACACCACACCCCGCCAGACCGGCTGAGTGGTACCAGTTCGGTCTCAATTCGTTCGGTAACAGCCTGTGGTTGATCCACAGGAGTTGAAAGGATGTGACGCCGATGGCCAGGTTGTTAAAGTTGGCGATGAATTCGGTCATCAGCTTCGGGAAATTACTGAAAAGGAACGCACAGGCGAACGACCAGAGGAGATAGCCCATCAGGATGCCGTAATAGAGGTATTTCACCTGGTGTGATTGCATCGAGCCGCGTGCGAGACCGCTGGAACTCCATATGGCGTCGGTCCACCGGCGGCTGAAGTCGTCGAGAATCGACATCTGGCTCGGTAGCATGACCATCAGCCCCGTGAAGATCGCGGCGATCCACAAGAGTTTTCCCACGATGGGCGCAAAACCGGCGTGCCTCAGTCCGTCCGCCGTGATGATGGATTGAGCAACGCCCGCTTGCTCGGTTGTGATGGTGGAGTATTGAACGAATTGCATGGAGAGGAGCGCCGGTAGTGCCATCCCCATGAAACAGCCGGGCGCCCAGACGAGGAGTTGGTCAGTCAGCACGTAACGCCACCACCCATTCCAGCGTCGCCGATTTTCGCTCGTCAAAGGGAACACTTTTCCGACGTGACTGAGCGTAACGTTTCGGCTCCCCACCGCACTGGGAATCGCGCCGACCGCTCTGCCCATGCCCCATCCTTTATCGCGGACGAAGTTGGAGTACGTCGAATTGGCGAGACCGCCTCCCCCCGCGTACCCTGCGAACGCTCCGACTACAACGATACTGGCGGACGACATCAGCGGCCATTCACCATGTTGCCACCAGTGAGTGAATCCGTTGGTGAGCACCTCCCCTCCGTGTCCGTCGGAGACCGGAACGTTCCCGAATTTCAGGAATCCGCTCAACACATTCCACCAGCTCGACGGACTCACGCAAACGACCCCAAGGCCGAGGCAGAAGCCGAGGACGACCACCACCTTCACTGTCATGACGCCTTGCAAGACGTTGTAAACCTTGCCCCCCAGCAGAACGGGAAATGCCACACCGAACAGGCAGGCATAAGCCAGTGGCGTGATGAGCCAGCGATCGTCTTGCGTGACCGGACGGTCCAGAATCAGCGACGCAATCATCGCCGCCCCGTGCGTCGATAGCCCGGGCACCAGGGCCGAGAGATTCAGGAGCAACATCACTCCGAACCAGAATTTTGGATCCGGGCTACACCGCATGAATCCCGTGAAAATCGGCTCGCCGCAGTAAAGGGCGTAGCGACCGCACTCCAGGTTATAGAAGACTTGCAAGACGATCGCGACCGTTGCGATCCACATCAAGCCGCCACCGTATTTGGCCGTCACCGCCGGGCCGAGCAGCCATTCGCCGCCGCCGATCTGGATCCCCATCATGACGATCCCCGGGCCGATGAAACTTGTCCAGTTTCGCCGGCTCAACGGCATCGGCTCCGGAAGGTCGGCGGACCCCCAGGGCGGAATGGCGTTCGTCTTGGGTCGTTCAACCTCGGACATGAAAAGTGGTTCCCGCTCTCGTGGTTCTCTCCCCACCGCGTCGCGTTTTTCAAACGCCGTTGACGACGTTCGGCGGAGGTTCGCCACGAAGCGCCGAGGCGACGATTCCCGCGGCCGTCTCGCGTAATTTGCGGACGGCCTTCACGCTCGCCGACGCGATGTGCGCCGAGGCGATGACATTGGGTAGCGACCGCAACGGGCTGTCGAGCGGGATCGGTTCGGGGTCGCAAACGTCAAGAGCCGCGGCGCCGATGTGTCCGTCTTGCAACGCGGCCACAAGTGCCGGCGTATCGATCAGGTCGCCGCGTGCGAGATTGATCACGGTCGCGCCGGCTTTCATCCGGGCGAGGGAATTTGTGTTAAGCAACTTTCGTGTTTGTGCCGTCGAAGGACAGTGCAACGACACGACGTCCGACTCCGCGAGCAGTGTTTCCAGTGAGGCGGGCTCACAACCCGCGTCCCTTATCGTGTCCGCGGAAACGGCGGGGTCGAATACCAGTCTCCGGCATTTGAACGGAGCGAGTCGCGACGCCACCTCGCGTCCGATCTTTCCGAACCCGACGATGCCGACGACTTGATCACGCAGGCATCGCAATCCTTCGAGTGGGGTCGCGAGCCCCCACTTTCCGCCGCGGATCTGCAAGCAGTTCGGTAACACCTGACGGTTCGTGGCGAGGATGAATGCCAGGGTGTGATCGGCCACCTCGTCGATGCAATAGTCGGGAACATTGCACACCGGGATGCCCTTCGCGCGGGCGGCTTCGAGGTCGACGTTATCGACGCCGATTCCGTAGCGCACGATCACCCTCGCCTGCCGCATCGAAGCGATCACGTCGGCCGTCAACGGTGCGAACTGCGTGATCACGGCGTCCGCCTGGCTTACCAGCGGTATCAGTTGCTCGGGCGTCTTGCATTGGCCGTGGATCAGGTGCGCGCCAAGCGGTCGCAAGACGGCTTCTTCGACGTCGAGAGACGGAAACGTAAAGTCGGTCACGGCGACGGTCGGCATGGACGTCGATCCCCCACAGGATTCCACTCGCGCGGTCGGACTCTCGCGACGATCGAATCCATCGTTCCGCCCCGCGACGGATTCGGAAATTCCAAGAGGCGACCCGGCCCCTCGGGATTCATTTGAAGTCTGCGGCGACTGTAATTCACCCGGAGTCCGCGGGCAAGAACCCGGTTCTCGTGGGCGTCGCCGCCCAGTGGATTGATTTTCGGGAGCCTCGCCTGATGCCACTGGTCGTTCTCGACCAGTGTCTGCGCCGGCAGACGCGCACTGGTCGAGTACGACCAATGGTATCAACCGGGCCGAATCGCTTGGGACCGACTCGTCTCTGTAGGCCTGCTCGAGACGACCGTGTGGTGTTGGCGTCAATTCGACGCTACGCTTGAACTCGGCACAATCGCTCCGACGCGGCCAGAAGCCGAAATGCGTTCACATTTTCCTCCCCGTTAGAGAGGCTCGACCGTGAGACCATTCCGAAGCCGTTCCGCCTTGACGAGCCCCCGAGTCGGGGCCGCGGGCATTGGCCTATTCTTCGCGCTCGCGACCCAGACGTTCGGCCAGGTGCCCCCGGCAGGTTCTTCGCTTTCCCGGTTCGTCCCGACGAAAAACCTGGTGATGTACGCGGAGTTTGACGGGGTCGAGGCACACGCCGCCGCCTGGCGCGCGACGGCGGCCTACAAACTCCTCAACGAGACCTCGCTCGGCGCCCTGATTAAAGACCTGGCGGCACAGGGGATCGATTCCCAGGCGCCTGGCGGGGCGAAGATCGGCAAGCAGGCGGTTGACGCCTTCGAACGGCTCGCCGCGCAGGGCTTCGCGATCGGCGTCATGGGAACGCCCCCCGCGCGGCCGAGTTTCGTGATCGCGATCCGCGGCGGTGCCCGGCCGGAACTTCGCCAGATCCTCGACCAGATCATCCCCGCCTCGGCTCCGAGTCGCGATCAAACGAAGGTTCCGATGGGAACGCGCTCCGTCACCGTTTACGGCACGGGTGATCTTGCTCGGGCCGTGTGGAACGAGAGGGGCGACGTCGTGATCTGCAACGCGCCCCAGGTCGACCTGATCCTTTCCGTCCTCGACGGCAAGGAGCCGAGCGTCGCCACAAGTCCGATCCGGGCCGGGCTCTTGAAGGAAGATCCCGGGTTCAAGGTCGTCGGCCTGGCGTTTGGGGATGTGACCGCGACGGGTCCGCTTCCTCCCGACGCGGCGAAGCTCGGTTTCGATGGTGTGAAGAGGGTCGAAGGCCGGTTCGGCTTCCAGAACGACGCCTTGCTGAGCGAACTCCGCGTCGTTGCCCCCGCGCCCAGAAAGGGGGTCGTCGCCCTTTTCGACCAACCCGCGTTCACCCTGAATGACCTCCCGCCGATCCCCGCCGGGCTCACGAGCTTCTCCGCCTGGAAAATCGACCTTGGGAAAACGTTTGACGATGTTCTCGCGTCGATGAAGGCGAGCGACCCCGATACCGCCGAGAAGGCCGACGCGTTTGTCAAGAAGGCCGATGCGTTTCTGGGAGTGAGCCTCCGCCGCGATCTCCTGGCACACCTCGGGCCAGAGATCGTCACTTACGAACAGCCCGAGGACAATGTCGACGGCGTCAAGATCCCTTATGTCAACATGGTGATCACCGTCAAGACAGACGACGCGGAGGCGGTGGGCAAGGCTCTCAAGCCGTTGATGGTTCTGGCTAACCGGCAGCTCGGACAACTCGCAAGAGGCCCGGGGGGTCCGCCACCGGGATTCGTGAGAGTGGAAGGACCCCGGACGTCGTACCGGCTCAAGATTCCCGAGGGGATGATTCCTCCAGGTCCTTTCGGGGACGTCGAGCCGACGGTGATCGTCGACAAGAGCCGTCTCGTGATCGCCATGAAGCCGAAAGCCGCCGAGGCCGCGCTTGCGCTTGCGGAAGGCAAAGGGGAGCGCTGGAAGCCGGTCGGGCCTCTGGTCGCGATGGCCGCGAGACTCCCGAAATCGATGTTCGTGCTCAGCGTGAACGACCCGCGGGCAACGTTCCCGCAACTGGTCGCGGGACTACCGGGGATTCTCGAAGGCGTGAACATGGCCATGGCGCAATCACGCCAGGCGGCCGGGCGGCGCGGACTCGGCGTTCCTGGAAACGATATGTCGATCAAGGTGGATAACGCCCTCGTGCCGTCCGCCGACGAGTTGGCCAAGCGGCTCTTCCCCGGCTCATTCGCGATCGCGACCGACGATCAGGGGATCGAGATGGTCACGCGCGAAGCGCTCCCGAACTTCACCTCGCCGGCCACGACGGGCGTGCTCGTCGCGCTCTTGCTCCCGGCCGTGCAGTCGGCGAGGGAAGCCGCCAGGCGTGCCCAGTGCGTCAACAACATGAAGCAGATCGGGCTGGCGATGCACAATTTCCACTCGACGAACGACCGCTTTCCCTCGGCCGCGATTTCCGATAAGGCGGGAAAGCCTTTGCTGAGCTGGCGTGTGGCCATCTTGCCCTATATTGAGCAACAAGCACTCTATAACAAGTTCAAGCTCGACGAGGCCTGGGACAGCCCGCACAACCGCGCGTTGTTGAAAGAGATGCCGACGACCTACCAGTGCCCGAGTTGTCCGAAAAGCGACGACTTCAAGACGGGCTACCTGGCCTTTGTCGGCAAAGGCGGGATCTTGGAATTGACCCGGGGCGTCGGCCTGGCCGAGATCACCGACGGAACCTCGAACACCATGATGGCGGTCGAAAACAAGGAAGGGGTGCCCTGGACGAAGCCCGACGATCTGACTCCCGACCCCGCCGGCGCGAAACTGCTGAGCGGTGCCGGTTCGTTTCACCCTGGAGGTTTGAATGCCCTGTTCGCCGACGGATCGGTCCGCTTCATCTCATCCAGGATCGACGTGAAAGTCTGGAACGCCCTGATCACCAGGGCGGGCGGGGAAGTCGTCGCGATCGACCAGATTCGGTAAGCGTCGCCATGCCTTTGAATCGTCTTCGTAGGGTCCGCACGCGGACCCCACGAAGACCGGGAACCCCGCTCAAGGCGTTTCAGGCCGGACCCCGCGCGGCATCTTGCGGATCCATTCGCCGATCATCTCGACGGCCTTGCGGTCGACCTCGGTCGACATCAACGGCGGCATCTGGCCGGTCCCCCGGTTTGAGATCCGGTGGTGGAGCACCGAACGCTCGGGCGCTCCGGGGGCGACGAGCTTGGCGTCGGGGAGGTTGAAGCGGTCGTGGTTGGGAACGACGTCGACCACGTTCATCCTCGAGATCGAAGAATCCAGGTCCAGCTCCATCTTGGCGTTGCCGCCCCCCTCCTTGACGTGGCACGTCGAGCAGTTCACATGCAGATAGGACTTGACCCGGGCCTCCAGAGTCGCCCCCTTGGAATAGGGGTCGACGAGTCGGGGCTTGTCCGCGCCGCGCTTCGGCAGATCGCCTTTGAATACTCCGATATGTTCGTACGTGCGGAGCTGGTTGTCGATGGTGCCGCCGAAATCATAATCGCGGTCGAGCTGGAGCGGCGAGAAGCCCAGCACGAAGCCCGCCGCCCTGGAATGGCAGACCAGGCATTCGGTTCGGCTGGGGAACCGCCAGGTCTGCTCGCGACGGCCTCCCGGTTCATCAGGGTCGGCCACCTCGATCTCCGCCCCGGCTCCCGCGGCGGGGACGAGCTCGGCGTCGGTTTGCCCGGCGTTCCAGCGGTAGGAATACCCTGTCCATTCCCCCTGCCGGCGGACGAGCATCCGGGTCTCGACCCGCTTGCGGGCGGGTTTCCCGGAAGCGTTCAAGGCGTTGACGCTGAGCGTCCGCACCATCACCGAGCCTTCGGGCAAGGTCCAGGCGCCACCGGCGTTGAGCTGGGACTGTTGCTCGATCTTGTCGAGTCCTGTAAACGAGGCGAACCGCTCCATCGTCGCGCCGTCGGACCATTGAGGAGTGTTCACTTCATACACCAGCGCGGCCTTATGGGGCTTGAGGTCGGCGACCGACTCGAACAGGCCGGACTCGCTCAGCTTCGTCGGGAACGGCTTGGTCGGCCGGTCGGCCTCGGTCGTCGGTTCGAAGCGGTGGAATCCGCTGACCTGGTCGATAATGTACATCTCGTTATCGTGGTCGGTGCCGAACCCGGTAATGTTGAACGGGGTGTCGACGAGCTCCTTGTGCCAGATCGTTTTCGCGCCCTCGACCTTGATCCCCCAGATCTTGCCGGTGGACCAGTCTCCGTAGACGTAAGCGCCGACGAGGTCGGGCAGGCGGGTGCCGCGATAGACCCTTCCCCCGGTGAGCGACCGGGCGTCGCTGTGCGAATGTTCGGCGGTGGGCGGCAGGATCTTGTCAGGACCCGCCTTGCGCGTGGCTCCGAAGACGTGGCTCCCTTCGGAGACGCTCCAGCCGTAGTTGCCCCCTTTCTGGATCAGGTAAACCTGCTCCCAGAGGTCCTGCCCGTTCTGGCCGACCCAGAGCTGTCCGGACGGCTTGTCGTAGCTGAGCCGCCAAGGGTTCCGCAGGCCGTAGGCCCAGAGCTCGGGCCTGGCGCCGGGTCGGTCGCCGAACGGGTTGTCTTTGGGGACGCCGTAATTCTTGCCCCCTTCGGGGTGGTCGACGTCGATCCGGATCACGTCCGCGAGCAGGTCGTCGAGGGTCTGGCCGGTGAGGTCGGCGTCGGAGTCGCTGGAGCCGTCTCCCGAGGACATGTAGAGGAATCCGTCGTTGCCGAACGCGAGGTCACCGCCGTCGTGTCCGTTGGACTTCCAACCGATGATGACCAGCTTCGACTTCGGATCGATCTTGTAAGGCGGCTTGCGGTCGACCGTGTAACGCACGGCCATGGTCTGCTTGTTATCCCCTTCCATCGGGCCGTTCATGCCGATGTAGATGTAGCCGTTGC
>JAYUFP010000470.1:0-1672 GCA_043738665.1 Isosphaeraceae bacterium | reverse complement strand
TCGTCAACACCAACTTTTCATCAGCCCGAAGCGAGGCTCCCGCCGAGCCGGGCGTGGATGCGGCTCGGCGGGAGCCGCGCCCTCTCGGGGTTGTTGATTCGACACCATTTCAAAACTTTCCGGACCCGACTCCGACCGGCCAAGTCATGCTTACAAGCATGAAAGCCCGACACCCCGATCATGCGGCCTTCCGGTCATACGAGGGCTCTGAGCGGCTCTCGCATCGCTTGAGTGAAACTTGTGACCTTCTCTCCGTCTTGATTCCCGGCCAATCGTCGGAGCGTCACTCCTTTATCCATGTCTCCCTGCCTTCCGCTTCCGCCGTCGTTGGTTTCTTCCTTCCGATTTGACGGCTTCAATTCCTTGGCCTAGAGATTGAGTGACTCGGAGAAAACCACGACGAGCCGCGAGTGGACCTCTCGTAGCTCGCCGGTTCAGGAATTGCGGTGCATGACGCCGGGACGCGTCGCCTGTTCTCTCACCGGCGAGGGCATGTCGAGAGACTTCGATTGTCGGCGAGTGCTCATCATCAGCGCTGAGGTTCGCCGTGCGCTTGTCGCGATCCGAACGCGCGGAGAGGGATCGGGCTCCGTGGCGGGCGAGGTCGACTAAGCTCGACACATGTAGACAGGAAGTTGTGATGTCCGAGGAATTCTCCTCGCATCGGGACGTGATTCAATCCAGAAGGCCCCACGCCGGGGTCCGTGGGAAACAGGGGAAACATTGATGTTCAAGGCAATGGCGAATCGGAAGGGTCGGAAGGGTTTCACGCTGATCGAACTCGCGGTGGTCATCGTGATCATCGGCGTGTTGGCGGCCTTCGGGGTGCCGAGGTTCATCAAGTCGGTGGAACGGTCGAAGGCTGCGGAAGCGTTTTCCTATCTGGCGGCGGTTCGTGCGGCCCAGGAACGCTACCACGCCCATGAAGGCACCTACGCCGCCGACGTCGCCAAGATCGACATCAAGTTCTCGTCTCCGAAGTACTTCACGGTGGGTGCCATCACGGCGATCGAGACCACCTGGACCCTGACCCTGACCCGCGTCGGGCCTTCGGCCGGCTACGGTGCGTACACCGTCGTCTTCACGCAGGACGGCTACGACCCGGCGAACAGCACGATCGACGGCATGCCCGACATCAACCCGATGGGTATCGACCCGTCCGCGGGCTCCAGCGGCGGCTCGGGTCGCTGACCCGCCCGAACGACCCGAACGGAAGTCAACGCCGGGCAGTCCAAATCACGCCGGCCCCGTAAACGAGCGCCATGAATCACGACGAGCCTTCCCCGTACGGAACACGGAACGGCCCCGACCGCCGACGGCAAGCCCTCCCGTTCTGGAGCCTTCGCAGGCTCCGAGGACGGCGCGCGCGGATGCGCCGCGCCGAGGAGCATGACACACCCTACTTCGTCGATCGCGTCCCCTGGACGTTCTTCGCGACCGCGTCGTTACTGCTGGTCCTCACGCTCATCGACGGCCTGATCACGGTGGCACTCCTCGATCACGGATGCGAGGAGGCGAATCCGTTCATGGCCTACCTGCTCAACCGGGGGACGAACACCTTCCTGATCGGGAAGTACGTCCTCACGGCCACATTGCTTCCCGTCGCCCTCGTGATGAACCACTACCGGCTGTTCGGAACGAGGCTCCGCGTGGGCCATCTCATTCCGATCGT
>JAYUFP010000469.1:0-1673 GCA_043738665.1 Isosphaeraceae bacterium | reverse complement strand
GTCGATTCCGCGTTGATCACCCCCGCCAACCCCCAATTCGCAAGGGGGGGAAACCGGCGAGAGCGAATCGTCCACGGAAGCGCAGACGAGAAGCAAGTCCGCCAAGGTGGACTGCTCCTCTCGAAACGCCTGCGCGCGGGCTTCGATCGGCGTTTGGGCTTGATCCTCTCCCGCGGTGTCGATCAGTTCGACGGTCAGCCCATCGCATTCGCACCTTGCCGAGAGGTAATCCCGGGTCGTACCGGCGATCGGTGAGACGATCGCGTTCTCCACGCCGAGCAAGGCATTGAACAGCCGGCTCTTGCCCGCGTTCGGCGGGCCGACGAGGACAACTTTCGGATGGCCCTCGGGGCGTTCCCGCCCCTTGAGGCGCTCGGCAAGTTGGGCAAGGTCTCCAGCCCCCTGTCTTAAGCTTGCGGCAAGCTCGGTGCGGCCGAGTTCGCCGACGTCGGGCTCGTCGTTGAAGTCGAGGTTCGCTTCGAGATGGGCGAGTACATCCAGCAGGCGGTCGCGGAGGGACTTCAACGGCGACGCGAGCCCCCCTCCGAGTTGGTCGAGCGCCGCGGCGAGCTGAGCGGGGTTTCGGGCGTCGATCACTCCGAGCACGGCCTCGGCCCGGGTCAGGTCGATGCGTCCCGAAAGAAAGGCCCGCAACGTGAACTCGCCGGGCTCGGCTTCGCGAGCGCCTTGCCGCAAAAGGTGGGAGAGCAAAAGCTCCAGCAGTGGCGGCGAGCCGAGGGTGTGGACCTCGGCGACGTCTTGCCCGGTATACGACTTCGGGCCTGTCCAGAAGAGCAATGTCGCCGGCAGCGCCGGTCGGAGACCGTCGAGCCGATACCTCCCGGAGACGGTCCCCGAACGGCGAACGACCCGGTCGGGAACGCGCCCCCCGAGAGCAATCGCAAACCCGGAGAGGACGGCCTCCCAAGACCTCGGCCCGCTGAGACGGATCACGCCGCGAAGACCAGGGCCCGGCGGGCTGGCGATCGCGGCGATCGTGTCGGCGGGGTCGAGTGTCATGAAAATACGAAATCATCCGCAGATGAGAAAAGAGAAGTGACTGAAAGTTTCATTTTCTAATCCCCTCTTTTTTATCAGTGTTCATCTGCGTCATCCGCGGATGGATTCCCTCTTCCTCAACGCCGGCGCCCGGGTCGGGCGCGGGGCTGCCCTTTGTCGCGGTCGCGGAAGTCGCGGCTCTTGTCTTTTTCCTTTTCGCCGGTCGCGTTCCGGTAAGTCTGGTTCTTCTTCGCTTCGTCGAGAACCTTGTCCCAGAACTGCGAGAACCGGCCCGGAGGCTTGTCGGAAGGGGGAGCCGGGTCGTTGCCGCCTCGACCGCCGCCACCACCGGGCGGTTTCTTGCCGTGCCCGAGGTCGTCCGATTCGCTGGGTTCGACGACCTTCGTCTTCGCCTTCGGGAGCATCAACCGCTCGCAGATCTGCCAACTGCTACTCGTGATGAAGTAGATCCCCAGGCCCGAGGGGACTTTGTAGAACATGAAGGCCATGAAGATCATCATGTACTTCATCATCTTCTGTTGGGCTTCAGCCTCGGGTGTGGTGGCCGGGGGCGAGAAGAGCTTCGTCTGCACGAGCATGAGCGCCACGACGAAGAACGGCAAGGCGTTAAAGTAGTTGCCCAGAAACGGCAACTCGGTCGGGAACTTGAAGAG
>JAYUFP010000468.1:0-1674 GCA_043738665.1 Isosphaeraceae bacterium | reverse complement strand
TTCGCGAGTCCACAAGAGCCGCTGGGTGGGCCAGAGCACCCCTAGGGCGGAATGCCCCATACGGGAAAGCATCCCGCGAGACTCCGCCGCATGGCTTTTGCCGTCTTGGCTCATGGGTTTCGCACGAATCGTGAAGGGACAGGTCTCAGCTAATGTAAAACCGGATGACGAATGGCTGATGACGGAGTCAGGATTCTCCGGAAATCGCCGATCCCCGATCCGTCATCCGACATCACCTCATCAGGACGGAACTCGAACGCGGTCGACAATATCTCGGATCACGGCTTCCGCCGCGCCGAATTCCCCGGCCTGGAGGAACGACTTGCCCACGACTCGGTGTGCGAGGACGGGAACAGCCAGCGTCTTGATGTCGTCGGGCACTACATAATCACGGCCTGTGACCAGTGCGAGGCTCTGAGCAGCGCGGTAAAGCGTGAGGGCGCCTCGGGTACTTACGCCGACATGCAGCTCCTCGCCGCGCCGGGTCGCGTGAACGATGTCGAGAAGGTAGTCGGCGATCGAGTCCTCCACACGGATTTTCCGGACGGCGTGTTGAAGGTGCTGAACGTCGGCCCCGGTCAGCACCGGCGTGAGCATCTCCACAGGCTCGCCCGCACGGTGGCTGGAGAGCACTTTCCGCTCCTCGGCCCGAATCGGATACCCCATTTTCAGGCGGATCATGAACCGGTCGAGCTGGCTCTCGGGAAGGACGTATGTGCCTTCGAATTCGTAGGGGTTCTGCGTGGCGAGAACGATGAAGGGGGGGGCGAGCGGGTAGGTCTTGCCTTCGACCGAGACCTGCCGGTCGCTCATCGCCTCCAGGAGCGCGCTCTGGGTTCGCGGCGTGGTCCGGTTGATCTCATCGGCCAGGATCACGTTGGCGAAGACAGGGCCCGGCTTGTAGATGAACTCGCCGGAAGAGGCGTTGTAGATGCTCGACCCGAGGATGTCGGAAGGCAGTAGGTCGGGCGTGAACTGGATCCGCCGGAAGGTGCAGTCAATACTCGCCGCAAGTGCCCTCGCAAGAAGGGTTTTGCCAACGCCCGGGACGTCTTCGATCAGGACGTGCCCCTCGGCCAGCAAGGCGACGACGGCGAGCTTGATGACCTCGGCCTTACCCAGAACGACCGTCCCGACGTTATCTAAAAGCCGGTTTAACAAGAGTCGCAAGTCGTCGGCGGCCGGAGCGGACATCTCTGTCGTCTGGGGAGGAGTCATGCGGAATCCCTGGGTGCTCGGACGTTTCCACCGCGGCCTTTGGACAAGATAAAATCACTATACGCAATTTCGGTGGGAGGTTCCAACTCCCCCCAACCGACATCAACGACACTTGTAAAGCGAAACAATACGAGAAAGCGAACGCAGACTTTTTGAAGTGCGTGCGGCTTCCCGCCACTTTGGAACTGACGACGAACCCTTTCAAGGTGAAGCCCCCTATCTACACCCGGAAGCCCGCACAACCCATGTTTTATCACCCAGCTCTCGGTCCATAGAAAACGAAACAGCCCTGCCAGGGTGCGCCAATGGATTCCGGCATTGTCTCCATTGCGCGTTCGTCTTCGCCCTGAGCCCTGCAAGGGCGACACAGGAGAGCCCGGGGCAACGCCCCGGGTTGCCCGAAGCGCCCAAAACCTCAGCCCTGAAGGCGCGGGACAATTCCCGTTGCTGCACGGC
>JAYUFP010000467.1:0-1675 GCA_043738665.1 Isosphaeraceae bacterium | reverse complement strand
TAACTCCCACTAGTCGGCCGGGGGCTTCATCGTGTTCGGCTTCTTCCGCTTCTTTAAAAAGCGTCCTCCTCCAGACCCGCCCACTGATAAGCAACGTCGTTACGCCGCAAGACTCGGGATCACTATCCCTGCGTCGATGAGCAAGGGCGAACTTTCAAAGGCAATCGCGGAGGCCGAACGAAGAAACCCGGCGATCGCGCGACAGCGCGAGCGGGCCAGCGACCTCGCGAGGGAAAAGCGGTTTGGCAAAGAGACGGTTCAGCAAGAGGAGCAGTGGAACCGTTTCGCCGAAGAGGTCGGCTACATGCTCGCGGTCTATAGCGAGGGCAAAGAAACCGTCGTCGATGTCCTCCACGTGTCCGAGGCGTACATCTACGAGAATGGCGACCTCTGTCTCGGTGTCGAGTCGCCCAAGTTGGTCAAGGACCGCGACATCGGAGACTACCTTGATTGGAAGAAGGAGTTTGAGTTGGACGCCTCCTCGTTACTCTACCGCGAGCCACTGCATTCGAACTTCAATTCCGACGGCACCCAGGCATACTTGAAGGTCGTCAAGAAGGGACTGAAAATCGCGCATAAGGAGGCGAAGAAGAAGAAGCGGTAGAAGTCAAGGCGTGCCGCTCGCCTCTCTGCGCCTCAAGGCGGAAGCGGACAACGTCGTTCCCCCGGTGGACAGCGCGGCCGACTTCCGTCCTGGCTTGACCTCGCCTTGATCGGTGTGCCGCAATATCCTGGGGGTATCATTTCCTCGCAGTGAGACAACCCCGCCAGAAGGCGCGCCAATGGCTACCGCCGACCCGACGCCTTCGCCCCAACGCTCGGTAGACGCCACCGGCCGGGCGCTGCCGATGACCGACGACGAGATTCAGGCTCGCAACGAGATCGCCATTCGTGCTCTGAACGCGATCGACGACATGGGCGACCAGGAAGAGCAACGGCGGACGCTGGAGGCCCTCATCAAGGCCGTTGACGACGAACCGCTTTCGGACCGGAAGCGGTTCCGCTGATGCGGATCGTTCTCCTTGACTCCGGTCCGTTGGGGTTGCTGAGCAACGCCAATGGGAAACCACAGGCCGATCAGTGCCGTCAGTGGGCCCAGCGGCTATTGTCGGCCGGCGTGCGCGTCCTCGTTCCAGAGATCGCTGACTACGAGTTGCGGCGGAAGCTGCTCCACATCAGGGCGGAGGCCGGCATCGAGCGACTCGACCAACTCAAGACCAATCTCGAATACTCTCCAATCACCACGGAGGTGATGCTCCGCGCGGCCGAATTGTGGGCGGACCTGCGCCGGTCGGGCCAGCCGACGGCGGCGCCGGGTTCGCTCGACGCGGATTGCATCCTCGCCGCCCAAGCCCTGCTTTCCGCCGGGCCGGGCGACCTGCTCACGGTCGCCACCGACAACGTCGGCCACCTCGGCCGGTTGGTGGACGCCCGGAACTGGGAGGCCGTGACCGGGTGACGGCGAAACAAAATTGAGCTCTCAAGCAGAGAGACAAACAGTGCCGTATTCTGAGGTTTTGCACGGACTTCCCCCCTACGGCCCGCCCGCTGAGCCGTTCACGGAGACCGGCCACGGGGCACACTGCGAAGGCTTCGTCGTCGGTTTCGCGGATGATGAGGGTCGTCAATGGGTCGGTAATTTTCAGCGCGGCATCGGTGGCCTGGATGCCATCCT
>JAYUFP010000466.1:0-1678 GCA_043738665.1 Isosphaeraceae bacterium | reverse complement strand
GAGCCCGCGCGGGATTTCTCAAGGGGATGGAGGATGTTTCATCGACGGTCCCGGCAGCCGGGTCAGGAGACGACATCGGCCCGCCCAGGCCCGGCGCGACCGTCCTCGACCGCGTCCATCAGGCGATGATCCTGTTCGGCACCGGCCGAGCCGAGGCGCTCAAGACGTTCATCATCGAGTCGGGTGCGGGTAACGACGCCCGCTTCTGGAAACTCGCACAATCGCTTTCCGCCCTCTACCCGACGGGCACCAACGAGAAGCGCTGGGTCGATGGCGTGCTCGCCCGCAAGAAGGGGCTTGGATTCTAAACGTTTGTTCTTGGCTCCCGTGACTTGAGTCAGACCGGGGCAAGAAGGTGGATCATGGGGAAGCACGACCGTCAAAGCCGCGATCAGAAGCGCAAGGCCAAGCTCAAGAAGCGGGCGGAGCGATCCCGCAAGCACGAGTCGCTCGCCTACGCGGGATCGAAGTACAAGACCGACGAGTACGCTCCGCTCTTCTGCCGGACGGAGGTAGGCATCTACGAATCGTACGTGATGTGCGACCGTGAGCTGACCGACGACGAGGTCGAGGCGGCGATCGAGCGGATGGTCCTTCAGATGCGCCAGGGGTCGCTCCCCCCGCTCTCCGAGACCGGGACGCTGACACTCACCGACGGGGGCGAGGAAGACCTCGTCATCGCGAACATCCGCCGGAACTGGCGGATCATGGCGGAGGAGGGGACGCTTCCCGGCCAGGACGACCTGATCGGGATGCTGCGAACGATCCTCAACTCGATCCAGATCTGGCGTTCCCAGAGCCTGCACTCACAGGGCTACCTTCGCTACGTCGAGGGGTTCGTGAAGAAGCTCGGTGTCTCGGTGCGGCGGGTGACGCCGGACCTCGACCCTATCCCCGAGCCGGAGGAGGACTCACTGCTCGCGCCGGGGCGGGCCTGGATTGCCGACGGGGATGAGGCGATGGAGGCGGAGTTCGCCGCCCAGGTTGAGTCGTTGCTCCGGTCGGGCGGCGCGGAACGCGTGATCGACGTCTGCCAGCAGTTGCTGGGCGAGACCGAGGACACGACCGTTGTCCCTCGGCTCCAGGAGTTCGCCGTTCGCGGCCATCGGACATTGAAGGTCGAGATGGGTTGAACCCTGTCTCGGGGGAGGAGCCGTGGGGTTCCCCTCGCGTCGTGGAAGGGCCGAGGCCATCTTCGGCCAGGAGCACGGACCACGGCGGGCTCCCAGAGGTACATGCGCATGGCCAAGTCGAAGCCCTGGTTCCACGTTATCCAACCCCGAGAAGACCTCCGCGAAGGGCGTCCGATGGACGCCTCGGAGTTCGCCGTCCATCTGGACCACGTCCGCGAGAACCGCGCCCCCAAGGACTACCAGGAGCCGGGTCGCTTCTTCGAGCGGACGTACCTGACCAGGAACCTCAAGGACCTCGCCGCCCAGACGGTCCGGCGGCTCTCGGGGGTCACCGTCGAGACCTCGGCCGTCTTCAACATGGCCACCCAATTCGGCGGCGGCAAGACGCACTCGCTAACCCTGCTCTACCACCTGGCCAAAGCGGGACCGGCGGCGCACGGCTGGGCGGGCGTCGCGTCGATCCTCGACCAAGCCCAGGTCAAGCAGGTGCCGAGGGCGGCGACGGCGGCGTTCGTCGGGACCGAGTTCGATTCCTTCTCCGGTCG
>JAYUFP010000465.1:0-5420 GCA_043738665.1 Isosphaeraceae bacterium | reverse complement strand
CGACGTAGCCGATCAACGGTCGGGGGAGATGTGCGATGTCCGCGGGAGTGGGCGCGGGCCGTTCCCATGGGTGCTCGTCGATCGACCACGCCGGAGCTCCATGAGGCAAGTGTTTGATCCGTTCGGCCGCCTCGGGGACCAATTTCTTCAACGACTCGGCACGAGCCTTGGCCACGCAGACTGTGAGGTCGGACTCAAGGACCGCCCTCCGCTCCATCGCGTACACGGCCTCGGCACAGTGCGGCCAGTACAAACCGTAGTCGTCGAGGTTGTAATAAACGGTACGCACCGGCCTGACCATCTCGGCGAGATGAAGATAATAGGGATAGGTCATCACCAGTGCGAGATCGCTGCGGGGAGCGTGCCGGCGCTGCCAGTCGCGGACGGCACATGCGATGGGCCTCATTCCGAGTCGCGGATACGTCTTCATCCAGCCGCTGGGGAGAACCTGCTCGCGGGTCCAAAGATTCGGACCCCGCGTCGCGAGCGGCTTACCCCAGTTCCAGGGACGAAGCCCCCGGCGCCAGGCGTTGCGGTAGTCGATACAGTTCAGAAGCAGGGTGGAAACGCCGTCGCGATGAACCTCCGAGAAGAGGTTCTCCGTCGAAAACCAGTTGGCGTCGGCGACCGCGAGGGCGAGATGCGCCTGCACGGGACGTTGGTGGATCCCGCGGTCGGTGAGAGTTCGGACGGCCATCCCTGCTCCGGGCGCGAGGTCGGCACGTCGTCCAATGACGCGCCACGACGGCGTGGTTTCGCACGGAGCGTCAATGTATGACGACGAGTCCGCCTCTGTCAACGCCGGGCGAATTCGTCTCTCAAGGGACGATCGTCGCGAACGCGTTGAGCTTGACCGGGGGCTCGTCCTTGATATCCGTGGCGATCTCGACCACGGCGTTGAACGGACCGGGCTGCGACGGAGCTTTGAAGCTCAGATTGACCGTGTGGACGGGCTTGGTAGCGTCATCGCCCGCGACCACGCTCAGCTCCTCGCGGCTCGGCTTGACGCCTGACAGCTTGAAGGGTTGGGCGGACCGGACGAGCAGCGTCTTGGTGACGACCTGCCCGGCCTTGATCTGGCCCAGAATCAAGGGGGACGGAGAAACCGTGACCGCGGATTGAACGCTGGCGACCACCGAGATCGGGATGGTCTGGCTCGACGGGTCGTTCGTGTAGAGCGTGATCTCGTCTTTCACAAAGCCGTTGAGGGCGGCGGGTTCAAGCGTCGTCGTAAGGTTGTACTGGACCTGGCCGTTTCCGGAGCGGTTCAGTTCCTGGCTCCTGACAGAGAAGCTCCCGCTTTGCGTCTGGATTCGGGTGATTCCCCAATTGGGAACCCCGCCCGCGTACGTGAGGGTCGTCGTCATCGTCGGCTTGTTGCCACCCGATCGCGGCACGATCCCGAAATCGACGACGCCGGGATTCAGTGTGATGTCCCCCCGGATGAAGCACGCGATGTTGAGGTCGACTTCCATCGCCGTCGGGCTCTGGAAGACAAGCGTGAGGCCGGAGGCCTTGGAACCGACGAACTTGGTCGTGTCGATCACGGCCTCGATCGTGGTCTGCGTTCCGGGCGGGATCACCTGCGCTCCGACGAGAACCTCGGTGCATCCGCACTTGGTCTTCCAGGTGGCGATGCGGATTTCCTGGTCAAGCCGGTTGACGAGCCGGAACGTGTGGCGGACCTTCGACCCGCGCGCGACCGTCCCGAAATTGAAGGAACGTTCGGGAAGAACGCTATCGACCCAGCTCTGCGCGGCGGCGATCGAGGGGGTGAAACAGGCCAGGACGGCCCCGATCAGGAGTGCGCGACGCATGGGTCAAATCCCTTCGCGGAAAAAAAGCGTGGATATCCGTACCGGCCGATCGCGTGGCGGCAAATTCTTGGTAAGAATAGCATACCCCACGCGGGACGCGGTTGGGGACGCAATTTCCCTTCGGCGAAATGCTCATCCCTATGCAGGGGACTAGTGGAACGGTTGCGCAGTCTGGTAGGATCGTGAATGTCAGACGATTGACGCAACCCCGTCGTGCAGGGGAAACCCTGACCCTTCGAGTTGTCAGCGACGTCTTTCCAAGCGAATCCCGTGCCTCCCTTCTGACCACTCGAACCTCTCCCTTTGAGCCGGTTTCCGATTGCGGAGAGGGCGATGTCGTGGACATGACGAACCATGCTCAAGCCTGCGGTTCAGGTTCACAATGAGAATGGAATCCTCCTCGCGGAATTCTGGGACTGCCTACGGCTCGACATGGGGCCGGTGCAAGATCTTCGCGTGAAGTACGAGGCGCACGTCAAGTCCGGCGGTCGCCCCGAACTGGTGATCGACATGCTCGGCGTGGGGTTCGCCGGGTCGTCCGCTTTGGGAAACTTCGTCGCCATCCATCGCCACGCACGAAGCAAGAGCGGTCGCTTGATCTTTTGCAACGTGGACCGCAACGTTTTCGAGGTCTTTCGCGTCAGCAAACTCGACCCGCTGTTCACCTTCGTGTCCGATCGGGCGACCGCCCTGGCCAATGTCGCGGATCCGACCGCCGGAGTCGCCGTCCCCGAGCCGGGAGCCAAGCCGACGCCGAAGCGTTCGCCGGATTCGGGCGGCAATGGCTTGCTTCGGAGCAGTCGGCGACGCAAGCTGTCGTGAAGCGGGACTTGACGGATCGGTCCTTGAGCCTTGGAGTGCTTCGTCCCATGACCGTGCCAGTGCATATTGAAGCCGGCGATACCGACGGCGTCAAAGTCGTTCGGTTCATCGCGCGTCAGCTCTTTGACGAGAGAACCTGCCGAGAGGCCTCGGAGCAGGTTTCCGCCGTCATTCCCAATGACGGCAGCCCGATTCTGCTCGTGCTCGACTTCGCGGACGTCGGCCTGATTTCGAGCACGTTCCTCAGCAAGCTCATTCTTCTCCAGAGACGGGTCGACGGAACCCACGGCAAGATGCGGCTTTGCGAGATGTCGCCTGTGCTTCAGTCGGTGTTCCGCACCTCCAATCTGGACCGCCTGTTCGGAATCGATCGCGACCTCCGCGCGGCCCTGGCGGCGTTCTGAATCGAGCCCTTTCGGAGTTCGCCTTTTGTCCGCCCGGATTCTCGACGGAAAAGCCCTCGGACTCCGGGTCCGGGCCGAGATCACCTCGGAAGTCGAACGGTTTCACTTCGAGACCGGAATCACTCCCGGATTGACCGTGATCCTGGTCGGAAACAGCCCTGCCAGCCAGGTTTATGTCCGCAACAAGGAAAACGCCTGCAAGTCCGCGGGGATCGCAAGCACCGTGCTTCGGCTCCCCGCCGACGTCTCACGCGCCGGGCTGATCGAGTCGATCGACCTCCTGAATGAAGACCGAAGAGTCCACGGAATCCTCGTCCAACTCCCGTTGCCCTCGCACATCGACGAACGCGAAGTCCTCGAACGGATCGACCCGGCCAAGGACATCGACGGATTTCACCCCGAGAACGTCGGCCTGCTTACGACCGGATACCCCCGGTTCGTTCCCTGCACGCCGTTGGGAGTCCGCGAGTTGCTCATCCACGGCGGCGTCGAGACGCGGGGGGCGCGCGCGGTCGTGCTCGGTCGATCAAATATTGTCGGCAAGCCCATGGCCCTCTTGCTCTTGCAGAAAGGGCAGGGGGGCGATGCGACCGTGACGGTCTGTCACACCGGGACAAGAGACGTTGCCTCGGTCTGTCGTGAAGCCGACATCCTGGTCGCGGCGGTCGGCGTCCCGGAGCACGTCCGTGGCGACTGGATCAAGCCTGGGGCCGTGGTGATCGACGTGGGGATTCACAAACGCGACGACGGGTCGCTTTGCGGGGACGTCCACTATTTGGAAGCATCCCGAGTCGCCGGATTGATCACTCCGGTGCCCGGCGGGGTCGGTCCGATGACAGTCGCCATGCTTTTGCGGAACACGTTGCACGCGGCCCGTTTGAGTCTTGATTGAGGTGCCATGAACCCGGCGAACTTGAAAGCGTTCGACAAGATCCTCGCGCGCATGGAGCGCCGCGCGAATCGTTCGACCCGGCGGTTCACAGCCTCGCCGGTCGTTCTGACCCTGGGCTTGATCCTCGCCGACGTCCTACTGACCCGGCTCGTCCCGTTGATGTGGGACGCCATGCTCCCCGGCGGCGTCGAGCAAGCGTTCCAGTTTCGAGGGTGGGCGGGACTGCTCTGGTCGGTCGTGCTGGTTTGCAGGAAGTCTCAGCGGGAAATCCGGATCGGGATAGGAGTCATCGCTTTTTTGGCTCTCGTGTTGAGCTACCGCTTTCGCTCGATCCGGGTGCTCGTTTGGTTGAGCGCGGCCGGAGTCATTGCCTTAAATGCGGCGATCCTGGTCCTGACGCTTCGGACGAGCATGGCGGCGTCGCCCCTCAATCAGGGCCTGGGTTTGGACTGAACTTGATATCTTCGTTGGCGTTAGGGCTTCTTGAAAAAGGCGATGGACGATGATCCGATTCGGAATTTGCAACGAGCTTTTCGAGGGCTGGGATCTGGCCCTGGTCTGCAAGACGGTCAAGGCGATCGGGTACGAAGGTCTTGAAATCGCCCCGTTCACGCTCGCGCCGACGATATTGGATCTCTCCACCGCACAACGTCGCGAGATTCGCGCGACAGTCGAGGACGCCGGTCTCGAAACGATCGGGCTGCACTGGCTGCTCGCGAAGACCGAGGGGTTCCATCTCACGACCCCCGACGCAACGATCCGCCGCAGGACGTCCGATTATCTCCGCGCCCTCGCCGAAGCGACCCGGGAGTTGGGTGGAACTTTGATGGTCTTCGGCTCCCCCAAGCAACGCGATCTGCTTCCGGGAGTGACTTACGACGAGGCGTTCGAGTACGCCGCCGAGGTTTTCGAGACTCTGCTTCCGACCCTTGAAGCGTTGGGCGTGAACTTCTGCCTCGAACCCCTTGCGCCGAGCGAGACCGACTTCCTCAACACCTGCGAGCAAGCCGAGGCCCTGATCGGCCGGATGAATCACCCGAATTTCGTCCTCCACATGGACGTGAAAGCCCAGAGCGGAGAGACCGGCGACACCGTCCCCAACCTGATCTCCAAGCACGCCCGGCACGCAGGCCATTTCCACGCCCAGGACGTGAACCTAAAAGGCCCCGGCATGGGCGCCGTCGACTTCGAGCCGATACTCAAGGCCCTGGTCGATTCGGGGTACGATCGCTGGGTATCGGTCGAGGTCTTCGACTTCTCCCCGGGAGCCGAAGCGACCGCGCGGCAGAGCATCGCCTGCCTGAAATCGGCATTTGCCTCTGCGACGTTCTGAAAAAAAACAATGAGCCGACAGAAGGCTGGAAATCGTCCTCGTTCCCACGGTCCTCCGTGGGAATGCCGTCTTGGACGCTCCGCGTCCGTATTCCGAGGAGGCCGGACGACGCGGAGCGTCGGGGACGGCGTTCCCACGGAGGACCGTGGGAA
>JAYUFP010000464.1:0-5422 GCA_043738665.1 Isosphaeraceae bacterium | reverse complement strand
CGCCCCGCGTCTTCCAGCGGATCGTTCGAGTTCATCCCTCCCGATCGGAATCTCGCGAACGCAACCCCATGGAACAGGGCCGGACTATGATCCATGTCTTCGGCCCGGCGTACCTCGACCGGGTGGTTCTGGTCGACCGACCACTCCATGACGACGATGCCCCTCCCCTCGATCAGAGTGTCGATGGCGATTGGAAGTTCGGAGTGGGTCTCCGCCTCGTTGATCCGGACGGTGGTGAGCTCACGGTCGGACTTCCCGAGGATTGGCCAGGCCCGAACGGCGAGGTCCGGCTCTCCCGGTCCACGGGGCGGCCGATTGTCGGGGCGTTGCGGGTCAACGCTCTCTCCTGGCACGACGACCTCGGCGGGATGGGTGCCGGCTACGCCGCGGCGCTCGGCGGTGAGCTCGTCAGCGCCCTCGGCCCGATCCACGACCCCATGAGTCTCGCGGTCGAGACGCGACTCAAACTCCAGGGGATTCGCCACCGACCGATCCGAATCGCGGACCACGCCGCGGACTGGACGCTCCTGGTGACGAGCGGGCCGTTCGGAGACAAGCTTCCGGTCGGCTTTCGGGGCTGTCACGCGGCGATCGAACGGCTCGATCCGATCGGCGATTGCGACCTGCGGGTCGTCGCCTCGTTTCCGAACCGGCTCGCGGCCGAAGCCTTGCGAATGCCAGGCGCGAAGGTCCGTATGTTTGCCCCATCGATGAGGAACATGACCGACCGCGAGCACCCGGTCGAGCGGTTCGTGGAGTTCATCGATCTGCTCTGCTGCAACCGACACGAGTGGGAGAGCCTTGAGGGACGCGAACACGTCGCCTGGCAGGTTTCGGTTCTGGCGGTGACCGACGGGGCCGACGGGGCCTTGATCCGCTACACGACGCCGGAAGGCGAGGCGGCTCGTCTTCAGATTCCGGTGTTTCCGCGTTCCCGTCCCCCCCGCGACACCAACCGCGCCGGCGAAGCCTTCGCTGCCACTCTCCTCGGCACGCTCTTGCAGGAGGGATGGAAGCCGGCGGGCGGGGCGTCTCCCGACCTGATTCGTCTCGCCGCACTCCGAGCTTCGGCATCGGCCGCGCTGGTGCTCGACCGCGCTGAGTTCGGCTTTCCTTCGCCTTCGGAGATCGATGAGGCCATTCTCGTAGGCAAGGTGAACTCCTCGACGGATGGCGCGTCGGATGGCTCAGGGTACAATGCGATCGTCTCGGTTGATCCGGAACCCTGACGATTGAAGGGATGGCACATGGCTCGATGGTACGCTTTGCAAGGCTTGATTGTTGCCTTGTTGCTGGCGGGAGGCCTTTGCGGGCTCCGACTCCCCGCGGAGGACGGACCGGCGGCGAACGCGAATCCGCCACTGAACCCCGCCGTCGGATCGGTCCAGGACGCGCTTCAGCAGCCGTTCGACTTTCCGTTCGCCAAGCCCACGCGGATCGGCGACGTCGCCAAGATCCTCAGCAAGTCCCTCAATGCACCCGTCGCCCTCGACCGCGCCGCGCTCGACCGGCAGGACGTGAAGGAAGACGATGAGGTTCAGCTTGACCTTCGCCGGATCCGGCTCAAAACGGGTCTCAAGCTCCTCCTCGATCAGCTTGACCTGACCTACCGGGTCGAAGCCGAGGACAACCTGCTTGTCATCACCGACAAGACCGGCTCCGAGAACCCGGTCGACCTCGTTCTCGAGCAGATCAAGGCCCTTCACAAGGACGTTCACGACCTCCAGGATTCGCTTGACGACGTGCGTGCGGCACTCGGACTTGATGGCGAACGCGAGGCGAAGCTGCGAAAGCCGACGATCATCGAAGAGCTTCCCCGAGACGCCAACGAGAAGGAGAAGCCCAAGTCGAAAGAGGTTCCCCCCGCGTCCACTCCGGTCCGGCCGAGGGCCGGGATCTGATGAGAAGTCCGTCGATCCTCACGAACCTGCTTAAGACGCTGCTGACCGGCCCCCCGCCGAGTCCTCCGAAACCTCTCAGAAGTCGTCGCGCCGGCACGCAACCCACCGGTGGCTGGGAGATCCGGATCGGCGAGCCACGCAACGCCGTGCTCTTCGTGCTGGGGGCCGTCGTGATCCTCGGTGGAGGACGGAAGCTGATCGCGTTGTTGCGCGCCCGATCCGCCCTGGCCAAACTCGACGACCCCAATGTCACCCCGGAGGCGATCGCCGAGGTCGCGAAGCACGGCCGGTCCGGGCTCATGGACCTGTTCAGCTTGCTGGAAAAAGCGACCGACCCGGCGGTGCGAGACTCCGCGGGGCACGCGATCTCCGTCCTCTGGGCACGCGACGACTTGATTGCCGAAGAGGAAAAAGCCCTGGTCCGTCGCGGGTTCCGGGTCGATTGGGCGGCGAGGCGACGCTACCCGCGCGCCCTCAACCGACCGATCCCGGTGCATATCACGTTCGGGGTTCCGTTTCTGAAGGATACCGGCAACGGTGTCCGGCCCGACCAGCTCGAATGGTCGCACAGGGTCATCGGCGCGCGTCGGGCGAGCTTGGAGGTTTTCGGCAAGTGGACGCAAGGGGAAGGCGCCGTCACGTTCGACCTGGTCCCCGCCGACTTCGAGACCGACGGCCCGCACAAGCTCGCGCTCCAAGCCAAGGTCCGCACCGTGGGCCTGACCGAGTTCTGGGAGATCGAGCTCCCCCACATCCCCTTCAGCTTCGAGCTTGACCCCCGGCTCGACGTCGAAGCGATCCTGGCCATGCCCGACGATTCCAGGGCGGCGGCGATCGCCGAAGCGGTCCGACTGGCTCCCCCGCATTCGGAGGAAATCGACCCGGTTCCCCGGTTCTTTCCCATCAATGACGACCTCGCCATTCGCGACCTCCCCGACATCGAAGTCACCGGCGCATTGCCCTGCGACCTCGCCCACACAGTGGAGATCGAGGTCGAGGACGTCCCCGTGACGTTCTGGGGTGGCGAAGTCGTCGTTCACGCGGAGACCAACGACTCGTTGAATCAAAGTTTCCCGCTCGGATCGTCCCAAATCAGCACGCCGCTCCCGATTGATCGTCCGGGAACTCGGCGAATCCGGGCGAGGCTCATCCCCGATCCCTCGCGAGGCTGGGCCGACCCCGATGTCCGCTCGCTTTGGCCGCGGGTCGTCGAGACAGGGTGGGTCGAGGTCGAGGTTGTGAGGCGCTGAATCTTCGGCCTTTTAATTTGCCAATGCCGACCGCGATTCCCGCCTCCTCCCCGAAACGATCCGCGAGGCGACCCGAACCGCTTCGATCAGGCTTGACGTCTCCGCTAGGCCTTGCCAGGCGATGTCATAGGCCGTTCCGTGGGCGACGCTGGTCCTGACGATCGGCAGGCCCAGAGTCACGTTCACTGCGCGGTCGAATCCCAGGGTCTTGAGGGCACAATGTCCCTGGTCGTGATACATCGCCACGACGGCGTCGAATTCCCCGGAAACCGCCCGGGCGAAGAGGGTGTCGGCCGCGACCGGTCCGGTCACGATGACTCCGGACCGCGACGCCCGGCCGACCGCGGGTTCAATGATCCGCCGCTCCTCGGAGCCGAACAGCCCCCCCTCTCCGGCGTGCGGGTTCAAGGCGGCGACGGCCACACGCGGCGGCCTGCCTCCGGTCAAGGGCCGCAATGCACGGTCGGCGAGAAGGATCTTGGAGTACACCGAGTCTTCCGTGATGTGGTCGAATACATCCCGAAGGGCCATGTGCAAGGTGACGTGGATCACTCCGAGACCGGCATCGCCTCCGGCCGTGGGCGGGCCGAGGTAGAGCATCATCGCGTGGTCGGGGGTTCCGCAGCGCTCGGCGAGAACCTCGGTATGTCCCGGGTGATGGATGCCCGCCGCGTTCAGGGCTTCCTTGTTCAAGGGGAGGGTCGTGATCGCGTCGATCCGTCCCGCGAGCGCCAGGTCGACCGCCGACACGAGGAAATCGTAAGCGGCGCGGCCTGATTTGGGATCGACGACTCCGGGGCGGACGGTTGTGAGGTCGGATTCGGAAAGGTCGAGACAAGGGATCGTCTGGGCGTTGGGTTCCGCCTCTTCCGGCCCCGCAATCTTATGGACGGTCGCCCGAACGCCGACCCGTTCGAGCGCCCGTTCGAGAACGGCGACGCTCCCCACGACCATCGGTCGGCACAACGCCCGCAACGGCGAATCGCCCCAGGCCTTGGCGATGACCTCGGGGCCGACCCCCGCGACATCCCCCATCGTCAGAGCGATCAACGGCCGATCGTCGTATCGTCCCACCGGCTCACTCCTTTACCATCCGTCAATGCGTGGCGATTCCCGCCGGAGGTCGCGTCGCCGCCTTCGGGTCGATCAAGGATTCCGAAGGCCCGCGTTTCGAAACGGGAACCTCTTTCGCCCCTTGATCCTTGGAACACGCCAACGGAAGCGCCGCGAAAATGGTCCCGAGCAGGACCACGATCGTGCATCGGCGCCATGTGGGGTTGTTGGAATCCTTCGTCATGTGTCTGATTATCTCCTCCGACCTGCGGCATGTCGAGACCGACGACGAGTTCTCCGCTTTCGGACGCCTTCGGTTTGGCGCTGTCTTGGACGATTTTTTGACCCGATTTCGGCCCGATCTAGAGTTCCGCGGGCGGACGAAAGTGACCCGCGGGTTCGTTCGGTTTTCCGCGACGTGACGTTGTTTTTGGTGCGACTCTCTCGCTCAGTCAATCCTCACCCGGTTTTCGATAGGTCATGAACGGAAGTCGGCAACTTGTTAAACAACGGCTTCGTTCGGGGAATCAAACGTGCCACGAAACGATGAGATTTCGTGAACGCAAGGCCGCAACCTCAACGCTCAAGCCCTTTCGGCCCCCTCTTCCCGCCCGACGATTCCTGATGTGGAAACCAATGAAATGGCGACGACTTTATCGGTCGGTCTCGTTTCGTTCAGATTCCACGGCAGCTTGAAGAATAATCGAAATCGACCGGCGGAACTCCGGAAGGCCCTCGTTCGATACGATCGAATGCACGCTCGAATTGATCCGTGGATCTCAGGACGTCCGCCCAGATTTGGTCAGCAATGATTCATGATGTCGCAGACGACCAGACGAACCGAACTCGCTCACGTCTCCTATCCACCCGCGAACCGGGTTGCTACAATCGCCTGTTCACGGAAGTCCATGACCCAGTCAGGCCTTGGGAAACGGAACACGCCGGGACGATCATCCTACTCGTCGTCGGCGTTTTTGGGGACGAACTCCATGCTTAATGCGGCCCTTAAAGAGTTCGTGGTCTCTCGGATTTTTCCCAACATCACCACGCCCGCACAATACGTCGGCGGTGAGCTGAATTCGGTCCGGAAAGACCACTCGACCGTCGAAGGCACGGTCTGCATGGCGTTCCCCGACACCTACGCCCTGGGCATGAGCCACCACGGCCTTCAGGTGCTCTACAGCCTGATGAACGCCCGTAATTGGTCGTGCGAACGGG
>JAYUFP010000463.1:0-1680 GCA_043738665.1 Isosphaeraceae bacterium | reverse complement strand
TTACCCCTGATCGTGGATGATATTCTCATCCAGTTCGACGACGACCGGACCGCCGCGACGTTGAAGATCCTGGCGGGCTTTGCCGAGACGACGCATGTGTTGATCTTCACTCATCACGAACACCTGTGCGAACTGGCGAGGAAGACGTGTCCACAAGGTAGGGTGTTGACGCACGCGCTGCCGGGGCGGGTCGGAGCGATCCCGGAGGCCGTCGTTTAGAGCCTTGAAGTTTGCCCTGGCGCTTCGGGAGTGCGAGCCCGGGCTGGTGAAAAGTTGGTGTTGACGATGCGGAAGGGTCGGGCTCGATCGGCGAGTTTTTGCCGCGCGCGATCCCGTTCCGGCCGTTTGCAAGCCGTTGTACCCGGAGAACCCATACGAAGATTGCCTTCGGTCGCGGAACACACTTGGACGAATCCTCAGCCGATCGCCCTCGCCCCGGTACTCCGGGGAGAGGGTAAGGGGTGCGGGGTCCGGGAATGACCCGCCGGCTCGTCCGAAGCGTCGAGCGAAAACCAAGCCCATCACCCCTCCCTCTGAGCCGCGAAGCCGGGGAGAGGGCGATCGCCTGACGGTTTCGCGTCGGCTTCACTTCAACCGAAGTCGATGTTTACTTCGTTTCAGGCGATACCAAGGTTTCACAAGGGGGAAAAAAGGGCGAAACGCATTCGGGATGAACACAAAGCCCGGTCAACACCAACTTTTCACCAGCCCAGCGTCGCACTCCCGATACAAGGGAAGCCTCCGGGAACAGCGCCCGAACGGACATGATCCTGATCCGATCGGGCCGATGATGCCGATAACGAGAATCATCGGAGTCGTCCCGCCGGCGCAGGATGCGCTGACGTCGGCCGCGTCGTGAATTCTCCCCGCACGCTTTGTGGTCGGGGCGGCTCCGGCCCTCGCCTTTGATTCCGGAGGTCTCGCCGTGCGTAAATCCAGTGCCGCCTTGCTCGCCGCGACGTTGGGCGCCTTGACTGTATTGTCCTCGCCCGCGAAGGCCCAGGCCCCCAATGCGCTTCCGTCCCCCGCACTCCCCTCGGCCGCCCTGCCTTCGCAGCCTTCGACTCCGGGGGTCGCTCCGGTTGCCGGCCGGATGACCCCGGAAAAGCCGGCCTCTGTCGCCGACACGTCGTACTGGAAGCCGGCGCCTCCCAAGCCCAAGCCGTCGGCCCTGCGGCGATTCTTCGGGCGGATGACCGCCTCCCGCGACACCTCCGCAAGCCAGGATGTCGTCAAGGTCTACCGCGACCCGACCACGGGGCGGACCAACACGGTCAACTCAAAGCCGTGGATGGACGCCCGCCCTTGAGCTGAGACGGACGAACCCGGAAGGCCGGGTCAGTCGCCGACGACGATGATGACGAAGGAACCGGGGACCATGTTCCGCCGGCCCTTCGTTTTTGCCTTCTCGGCGCGGGGGGCGGCCGGTGCGGGGGCGGGGCCGGCGGTGGCCGCGCTGAGGTAAAGCTTGTGCGTCTTTGGGTCGATGGTCATGGTCCGGGCGCCGGCCTGGGTCGTGACGGTCGAGACCGCCGCGAACTTACCGGGCGATGTTTCACCGAGCTCCGGCACGATCGCGACCCCGTGGATTCCCGGCGTATCGGGGAGCTCGCCGACGACGGTTTCCTTGTCGAGGTCGAGGACCACCACCCGGTTTCCTCGCGAGACATACAGCCGACG
>JAYUFP010000462.1:0-15697 GCA_043738665.1 Isosphaeraceae bacterium | reverse complement strand
CTTTCGTCTTGTCTCGTCACCCGGGGCGATGCCCCGGGCTGTCCTGTGCCGCCCCTTCAGGGCGAAGACCACTCCGCCAGAATCCGTTGGCGCACCCCGACAAGTTCGGCGTCGGTCATCGCGTCGATCTCAGAACCTTTTCGATCGCCTCCAGGAAGAAAAACTCCCCCCACATCACCGACTCATCGACACCCAGCTTTTTATGAAAATGATAAACCCCGCGCTTGAGAACCCCCTCCCAGCCGGGAGTCGACCATGCCATGTATTCGTCGGTCAAAAGCGCGTCGAGGATGTTCAGGCAGGCGGTTCGATATTTCGCGGCGGCCACGGCGTCGGTCGGATCCACCAGCCGGGCGAGCTGCCACAACCCCGACGCGGCAATCGCGGCGGCGGAGCTGTCGGCGATCCGGTCCGGGCCTTCGGGGACGTCGAAATCCCAGGGGGGGACGAACGAATCGGGGAGTCGTTCGATAAAACGGTCGGCGTTCCCGCGGGCGACGGCGAGATCGGCCGGGTCTTTCGTATAAGTGAATACCGTGCCGTAGCCGTGGAGCGACCAAGCCAGCCCGCGAGTCCAGTCCGAGCCGGCGTTGAGCCCCTGGTGAGTCGTTTCTCGCAGGAATTCGCCGGTTTCCACGTTGAAAATGCCTTCGTGAGCCGTCCCGCCGTCGGGCCTGACGATCGTCCGCTCGGTGGTCCGGCAGTGGGCGACGGCAAGGTCGTGCAGGGCCTGATCGCCGGTCTCCCTCGCTGCATAAAAGATGATGGGCACGTTCATCATGATGTCGATGAACAGGCTCTCGGGCGAGACAAATGACCGTAAATATTTGCCGTTCGCGTTGAACCGCAAGGCGAGCGTTCGCCCCGCCTGGATCAAGACCTGATGGAGGTGTTCATCCCCGGTCAACTCGTACCAGGGTAAGTACGTGTCGAGGAAGATGAACCCGAGGTCGTGGACGTCGCGATCGAACTGTTTGTGTTCAATGAGCCTGGAATAGTGCTCGGCCATCGCCCGCCACCGCGGATCGCCGGTGTGTTTGGCGATCAGCCACATCATCCCCGCATGAAACCCCGCGCACCAATCGGTCCAGAGTTCGCCCCGATGCTTCCACTTCCCATTCACCGTGTACATCGGGAAGAAGTCGGGAGTGCGCTCGGTGGTCGCCTTCACCTGTTTGGCGGCGAAGGCGTAGGCACGTTCCAGGCGAGGGACGAGTTCCGAGGGATTCATGGGGCGGGGTTCGGCCACGGGCAGGGCTCCGTTCGGAACGCAGACTTCGATGGGCTCTATTAAATTTTGAGAGGGATCATGCCCGAATGAATCGCGAAACGGTCGCGCTCGAGGTCGCATCAAGGTCGATGACTTTCGACTGAGGTTCCCGGGAGCGCGAGGCTCCCGCCGAGCCGACACCGGCATCGCATCCCGCGTGGTACGTCGGCCTCCCCCACTCGGATTGAAGACTTCGATCGACAACCGACCATACCACAAGGATGTCGGCTTGACGGGAACTTCGCCCTGGGCTGATGAAAAGTTGGGTTGACGTTGCGGAAGAGTCGGCCGAGACCGGCGAGTTTTTGTGGCGCGCGATCTCGTTCCCGCCGTTCGCAAGCCATGGTGTCCCCAACTGCCGTTCGGAGATTGATTTCGGGTGCGGAACATACTCGGACGAATCCTAAGACGATCGCCCTCGCCCCGGTACTCCGGGGAGAGGGTAAGGGGTGCGGGGTCCGGGATTGACCCCATGTCACGTCCGATGGCTCGACTAAAGCACAAGCCCCTCACCCCTCCCTCTCCCCGCAAAGCCGAGGAGAGGGCGATCGTCTGAACGTTTCGCGACCGCTCACTTCCTCCCGAGTCGATGTCCGCTTCGTTTCAGGCGATACCAATGCCTCGCAACGCGAAAAAAAGGGCGCAACGCATTCGGGATGAACATAATGCCCGGGCAACACCAACTTTTCACCGGCCCTGCCTAGCACTCCCGGGGATGGGGCGAACGCATTGGATTGTCCAACGCTCGCCGATTGGCCCAGCCCCTGACCGCTTCCCTCTCCCCGAAGAGCCGGGGCGAGGCGGACCGGCTGACGGTTTCATCGGGCGGGAAGGTTTCCGGTAGGGCGATCATTCCTTCTCTTGATCGATCGTCACCCCGATCCGTACACTTTCCCTGTCCGATCAACTGAGGGCGTGTGGACTCGACTCCAGGGCCGGGGAGAATCGCGGATGACTCAGCTACCGAGCGCGGCGGAGGCCAACCCTTTGCGGCAGAATCTGCCGCGGTCGCGCGTCCCCGACCCTTGCGCCATCGTCCTTTTCGGCGCGACGGGCGACCTCACCCACCGCAAGCTCGTCCCGGCGTTATATCATCTCGCCCGGGGCGGGAACATGCCCAGCGAGTACGCCATCGTCGGCTTCGCCCGCCGTGACTGGACCGACGACCAGCTCCGCGACAACCTCTCCTCCATGCTCAAGGATCAAGCCGACTCCGACTTCGAGCACCTCTGGCCCGAATTCTCCAAGCACATCGTCTTCTCTCCCGGAAATTTCGACGAACCCAAAGCCTACCAGGGGCTCAAGGCCAAGCTCGAAGCGCTCGACAAATCGCACGGGACCCGCGGCAATCGGCTTTACTACCTCGCCGTCTCGCCCGAGTTCTTCTCGACGATCATCGAACAACTCGGCCGGAACGGTTTGATCTACCCCGCCCAGCAAAGCGCGCCCTGGAGCCGCGTGGTCATCGAGAAACCTTTCGGCCACGACCTCCCCAGCGCCCACGCCTTAAACCTGGAGGTCTCGCGGGTTCTCGCCGAGAACCAGGTCTATCGCATCGACCATTACCTCGGCAAGGAAACCGTCCAGAACATCCTCGCCCTTCGGTTCGGCAACTCGATCTTTGAGCCGATCTGGAACCGCCGCCACATCGCCTCGGTGCAGATCACCGTGGCCGAGGAAGTCGGCATGTCGGGAGGCCGCGGGGCGTATTACGATACCGCGGGCGCGATCCGCGACATGGTCCAGAACCACATGATGCAGCTCCTCTGCCTCGTGGCGATGGAGCCCCCGGTCACCCTCGACGCCGACGCCGTGCGTAACGAGAAGCTCAAGGTTCTCCAGGCCTTGCCCAACTGGACGCCCCAAGACGTCGCCAAGAACGTGGTGCGGGCGCAGTACACCAAGGGGTCGATCGAGGGGAAGGAACTCCCCGGATACCTCGAAGAGAAAGGGGTCAAACCCGACTCGACCACGGCCCCGTACGTCGCGATGACCTTCCAGCTGAACACCTGGCGATGGTCGGGCGTGCCGTTCTTCCTCCGAACGGGGAAGCGACTCCCCAAGCGTGCCACCGAAATCGCGATTCAGTTCCACAAACCGCCGACAGCGCTTTTCGATGCCGAGTCCGACGGCAAGGTCGACGGCGCGAACCAGCTCGTCCTGAGAATCCAGCCCAATGAAGGGGCGAGCCTGACCATTGAGGCGAAGATCCCGGGGTCGCGACGACGGTTGCAGGAAGTCCGGATGGACTTTCGGTATGGGACCGCGTTCGCCGTCCCGCCGCCAGAGGCCTACGAGCGGCTCCTGCTCGACGTCATGCTCGGCGACCCGACGCTTTTCACCCGCACCGATGAGGTGGAAAGCGCCTGGAAGTTCATCACGACCCTCCTGGACGCCTGGGAGCAACCCGAAGCAACGCCCCCGGTGAAGTACCCCGCCGGAACCTGGGGACCTCCCGAGGCCGACGCCTTGCTGACCCGCGAGGGCATGGCCTGGAGGCGGCTGTAGGTCGAATCGAAGAAACTTCATCCGCAGGCGACGCAGATGAACGCGGATCAATCGAGAAGGCCCTTCCGGTGATCGGGGCGGCTGGGTGATCTGAACCGAAAATGATCGATTGCCGATGTCCAATGGCCGACGAAACCAACGAAATCGTCCATCGTCCATTGGCCATTGGTCATCGGCCATTACGGCGGTCAACCGCCTGGAACACCGGAAGGGCCTAGAGAATAAGGTGTGTTTGAAAGTTTTCGTATTTTTATATGCGTTCATCCGCGTAATATGCGGATAAATTCTTCCCTTCGCGAGGATCATCCCCATGTCCACCGCGACCTCCGACGACTTCCTCAGCGGCCAAGGGGTTCCGGTCGATCCGCATGACATCGAGACCGAGCTGACCAGGCTATGGGGCCCCGCGGCCGAGCAGGTCGGCGGCCCGGACCTCGAGAACCCGCACGTCACGCGGATTGCCCTGGCGAACCTCGTCGTGCTCGGCTACCAGAACGACGCCGCGCGGCTGCTGCCGGCGATCGAGACGGTCGCCGCGCAGTACCCGAGCCGGACGATCGTGATGCGACGCACCGACGACCCCGCGCGGGAAGTTCGTGCCGAGATCTCGGCACTGTGCCACCTTCCCGCGCCCGGATTGCCGCAGGTCTGCTCCGAACGCATCGTGCTGCACGCCGGCCCCAACGCCACGGACCTTCTCCCCGGCGCGGTCCGTCCGATTCTTGAAGCCGAGTTGCCTTTCGTCCTCTGGTGGACCAATGACCCGAGGCAAGACGAGGCCCTCTTCCGCGACCTCGCCGACGAATGCACTCGGCTGATCCTCGACCTTCCCGACCCCGGCGCCGATGTCAAAGCGATTCGCCTTGGGCTCGACCCTACCATCTGTGCCCATAGCAGGGACGTGGCCTGGTTCGGCCTGACCCGCTGGCGAGAACTCGTCGCCCAGTTCTTCGACCCTCCGGGGCATCAGGCCACCCTCAAGCGAATCGACGCCGTGAAGATCGAGGCCGTCGCCCCGACCGACGAATCGGCGCCACGGATAGCGATCTGGCTCGCGGCTTGGCTCGCGGGGCAACTCGGCTGGACGCCCGTCGGAACACCGCAACGATCCGAAGGCCGGCTTACCGCCGCGTTCAAGTCAGAAGGGGGAGATGTCGCCGTTGAGATCACGACGAATGCCGTACCTGCCCAGCGCGTCGGTCGGATTCAGACGACGACGATCACGACCCGCCCCGGCGGCGGCCCTTGCGATGCGGAGTCGTTCAAGCTTATCCGCGTGGCGAATCGGTATCCCGAGGTCCACGTCGAGATCGATTCCCCGAACTATTGCACCTTGCCCAGGACCGTCTTGGTCCCGGTTCTCGACCCCGCGCATCGGGTGTCGGCCGCGCTCGAATCGTCGCGAATCGACCCGCCCTTCGTGAAGGCGCTACCGCATGCGTTGTGGCTGATGGGCGGCTGAGTCGCTCAAACCTCGAGCATCGGCACGTACCGACGCAGATGTGGAGTCAGGCAGTCGACCACGGCCATCGGTTCCGAGAAGACCCCCTCGGGGCCGTTCGCCAGGGTGAACGACAACGCCTCTTGCCCCAGGTTTACCCGAAGGACTCCGAGGGGTACGGCACGCTGGCGGGGGATGGGCCGGCCCGTGACGACCTTGCCCAAGACGTCGTCGTCGCCCGGCTTGATCGGCTCCGGCGTGAGCACGACCAGCGTCAATCCGAGGGCGAGCCCTTTGGGGTGCCGACCTTTGCCGATCGGCGGAAAGCGGCCGTTCACCGCCATCGCCACTCGCGTCAGGAACTTGGTGTAGTCGGCTTCCGAGAGCCCGACATCGACGGGCTGACGGACCACCGCCACGACGCTCAGTCCTTGCCCGAACCAAGGAACCCAGTGCAACCTGACGGCACGCCGGTAGTAGGCAAGCACGTCGAGCGGCGGCGAGCGAAACTCTTCGCCGTCCTCCGGAACGGAACCGAGGGCGGTGAGCGGGGGGCCGATGATCTCGAAAAAGGCCTCTTCGGTCATGGCGGTCTGTCGCGAATTGAAGAAACTCATCCGCGGATGACGCAGATGAACACAGATTAAAGAATCAAAATCGAGAAAATCAAAGAGATCGGGTGAACCGAGTTATCGTATTTCATTTTCTCATTCTTATCTGTGTTCATCCGCGGACAAGTTTCCCCGATTCGCCCCTCAATCCTGCGGCGGCTGGTATTCCATCCGCGGGACCGAGGCGGGCTGGAACTTCGGGGCGGACGGTTCAACGTAGTCGCTCCCGCTCGACCGGGGCTTGTCGTCGTATCGACTCGACGAGTGGGAGGATGACGACGAGGGGTTGCCCAGCGACGACAGGTCGAGCCCCTCTTCGATCCCTCGAAGGCCCTTTTTAAACTCGATGAGCCCCTTGCCGAGCGACCGGCCGACCTCGGGAAGGCGGCTGCCGAAGAGCAAGACCGCCACCCCCATCACGACGATCATTTCCGGAAGACCGAGTTGCGGGATCATATCAGGAGAACTCCACGTCAAGACGGGTTCGGGGCCGAAAAAATCGGAACGACTTCAGACCGTGGGCGGGGCGGGCTTCTTGTCGGCGGTCACCGCGGCGTCGATGTCGTCCTCGACCCCCGAAACGCCTTTCTTGAACTCGGTCACGCTCTTACCCAGCGAACGCATGACGCTCGGGAGGCGGTTGCCGAAGATCAAGAGCGCGACGAACGCGACGATCATCAGCTCGGGTCCGCCCAGGTTCGGCAGGAATGCGAAGGGCACCATCATTCAGACTCCTCGGAAGGCGACGACACGGACGGAAGCGACATAGGACACGTTACAGGCGGTCGCGACCGCCCGTCGATGGATCGATCAATCAAAAGCCTTGTGCGGACGAATGCATCATCATCCGCGTGGTCACCCAGGCCGCGACCCCCGCCGCGACGATGATCACCATCGCCCAGAACCATCGCCCCTGCGTGAGTAGGAACGAAAGTTTCGGAGGCCGAGGGGCCGGTTTCCCTCGCGGAGCGGCGTGACCGGGGCGAGTCCCCTCGGGGATTCGCACGAGGTTGAGCCAAGGGCCAAGCGTCTTCCCGTACTTCGTGGTGGATAGAAGCCTCGACCCCGAACGACCGTACAGGGCCAATGCCACCGCCGCGACGAGCAGGATCTCTTTCAGCCCCGGGATCAAGAACCCGAAAACCATCGTTTCTAGCGCCCCGTTCACAACCGTGGCCCCCTTTGGCAGAGACCGGCACCAGCACGGACCCGCTCACGACGCCCGCAAGGGCGAAGTTTCCGGAACGCGGATCACGCGTCAACCGACGCGACTTCTCGCGAAAACGACCGGCGCACGACAGCATGAAAGGGAAAATCCCGTTCGGCGGGGTGCCGACAGATCGGCGCCAACCGGGGCCATTGCGTCTCGACAGGGACGACGCGGGGTGGGTCTACATTCACTATCGTAACGCCGCGACCCTTCGTGTCAATGAAAAACCCGACGCGGGCCAATTTCAACGGGTACGCCGTTGTTTACTTCCCCGCCTCCGGAAGCCCCTGGTAATCCCAGTCGAACGTCACGGTGAACGGCTCCCACCACGGGGCGACGCCCGTCACCGGGTCGGAGTGCCTGCCGAGTCCCCCGGCCGAGGGGGGCTGGATCGTGTAGGAGAGCGTGAACTCCCCGGCGTTCGGCATCGCGATGCTCGCCCCGTAATGAAAGCCGTCCGAGGCCACCATCGGGAGCAATTCGCCTTTCCGGATCGCCTCGCCGCCCTTCGCGGGTTTGATCTCGTAGGCGATCTTCAGGTAGGGGATGAATTCCCCTTTTGCGAACCCGTTGCGGTTCTCGTCGGTCGCCTTCACGTCGGCTTCGAGGTGGATGATGTCGGAGCCCGCCATCGCGTTCCCGTCCATGCCGACCGGAGGCATCCAGACGGCAACGATCCACATCGCATTCTTCTCTACCTCCGTGCCGATCGGGTACTCGCGGAAATTCCCCTGGGGACGCGGCGGCTTCATCACCGTCGTCGTGATCGTTTCAGGAGCTTGCTTCGCTTCCTCGTACATCAGTCTGCGATCCGACATGCCGGGGCGAGTCGATGAGATCGACAGGTCGAGATTCATGAAGAGAATCCCGCCCACTCCCAGAAGGATCATGGTCGTGATCAGAGGCCCGGCGATCCGTTTCATCAAAAAACTCCCGATTTCCCAACCCAGAATCGTCGGTTCGATTCAGACCCCGACCTTCGCCCGTTCTTTGCCCGCGCCCACCTTCGGCTCGACGTGATCGCCCGAAAGGATCATGATCAGAGCCAGGGCCGCGCCGGCGAGCAATAAAGCCTGGACCGAGAGGGCCTGCACGTTGGGATAAAAGCCCATGGCCGGGAGGCCGCCGCCGAGCCATTCGAGCGGGGTGGACTTGAGGATTCCCGACGCTTGAAGCTCGAAAACGCCGTTGCCCGCGAAGACCACCGCCATCGCGAACAGCAGGCCGCCGGTGACCTGGAAAAACGCTCGTAACGGCAGCTTCACACTCGTCGTCTTGATCAAATAGGCGATCGCTCCGAGCAGCACGAAGCCGACTCCAAGTCCCGCGGCAAGGCCCGTCAGTCCCAGACGTGCCCCCGCCTGGCTGCCGATCATCGCCTGATACATCAAGGCGGTCTCTGCCCCTTCGCGGTAAACGGCGATGAACGCGGTCGCAGCGAGGGCGAAGAACCCCTGGTGGCCGGTCTCGGCTCCCTTGGCGGCCTGCCGCTTGAGGAAGTTCATCCAGCGCTTCGATTCGGACTGTGAGATCAGCCAGTAGCTGACGTAAAACAGCAAGCCCGCCGCCGCCAGCATCACGCCCCCTTCGAGAATCTCGCGGGTCCGCCCCCGGGCCGAGGCGACCATCAAATTGAGCCCCAGGGCCGTCGCGGCACTCGCGAGCAACGCCAAGCCCACACCCCAGCCGATCGCGCGGCGTCCCCACGCCTGACCGGTCTTCGCGACGATCGCCAGGAGCATGGTCAACAAGAGGATGACCTCCACGCCTTCGCGGACAATCGTCAACAAGGACGCCGCGAACGCCGGCCCGAAGGTGCCTTCAGGGATCGCGATACTCCGCTCGACGGCCGCTTTCGCCTCGCTCTGCAACGCGGCGAGCTTCGTCCCGAGTTCATTCCCCTTGAGCCCCTGCCCGACCGCGCCCCGGATCGCGTTGAATTGAAGTTCGAGCGGGCGAACGTCGGCCGGCTTGTGGACGGCGATGAACCGTTCCAGCGGCTCGAATTCATCGAAGTAAACCGCGGACATCTCGGCGGCGGCGTCGTCGGACTCTCCGTTGTCGGCCATGGCGCGGACGCCGTCCAAGCCCTTCCGGAGGGCGGCGAGTTGCGCCTTCGAGTCGCCCCCGGTCGGGACCGCCGCGACGACGGGAGCGGCGGCGGCCTGAAGATGGTCGCCGTCGGTCACGCCCTTCCTGTTCAACTCCTCGGCGACCTTTACCAAGGTCAGCAAGAGCGGACGGGTCGTTTCAAGGGCTTGCGTCGCGGACTGTTTGCCCTCGGAAAGCTTTTGCAAGGCCGGGACGACGGCCCGAAACTTTCGTTCGAGGTCGGTCATCACTTCGAGCCCCAGATGGAGCCGAACCGCGTTCTCCATGTCGGACGGTTCGAATTCGCCCCAGTAGGCGTCATCGGCAAGTTTGCGGGCCTTTTTGAAGCCGTTCGGCTTGCCTGCCGAGTCGAGCCCCGCAGCGAGTAAGACGCCGATCCGGTCGATCACGTCGGCCCACTTTCGCGCGGGAACGGTCTCTCCGGGCGCGAGCTTGAGGGGTTCGGGGGCGCTCAACGTCAGGCTGCCGAGATCCAGGGATGCGCCGGAAACCTTCACGTCCTGAACGAGCGGCTTACCCATCTCGTGCCAGACGGTGAGCGTATAATCGCCGTCGGGCACGTTCTCGAACCGGAACCGTCCTTTCGCCGAACAGACGCGGACCCAGGGGGACGCGCTCACGATCACGTAGCCCCGCATATGACTATGGACGTCGCACGCGAGCCGGACGAGGCCCGGCTTCAACGGCGTGAAGTCCTTCGGTTGGCCGGGGGCCATGGATTCGTTGAACGGGTTCCCCGCCGAAACGACGTGGACGTTATGCGTCTCGGCGTCTTCATTGGTAAAGCGCAGGGTTTGACCGAGCGCGATCGCCTGGACGCGTGGGGAGAACTGCAAGCCGCGCTGATTGATGAGTGCGACGTCGGTCGGCACGGCCGACGACGAACCGGCGGGGGCGCCGCCGTTCTTGAGTTCGAGAGCGGCCACGGCCGGGCTGATCTCGGGCGAGCAGATGTCGGGCATCACGACCTTGCCCGAGACCTCTCCCGCCGACACGCGGGTCCAACCGCCCGCGGTGATCGATCCGACCGTCAGGACGAGGGCAAACCAGGCCGGGAAGGGTCTCGCCAGTCTTCGCGTCCGTATCATGAAGAGGCTCACCGCATTGTGGGGCGATTCGGGGCGGGTCTGTGCGGATGAAGGCGGGTACTTCGTCGGAGGTCACTTCCCGATTCTTCCGCATCGATATCGAGGAGGGGTCGCGACCCTCGACGTATTGAGATTCAATCTCAATAAACGTATTATATTCAGGGCGACGAGGGGTCGTCAAACAGAAACGATGCGGATTCGGGGGGATTCGTGGAGTTAAGGACACGTCAGCACGGCGGGACCGAGTCTCGGGGGGGGGCGACGGCGTATGACGGACCCGTGACCTCGACGCCTGTGATCATCGGGGGCTTGTCGATCCCGCTAACCAAGCCGGCCGACCCTGACCGGATGCTGGATGACCCTGAGGTTCTCGCCTGGAATCAGGCCGACGACTACATGCCCTACTGGGCTTACCTGTGGCCGGGGGCGTTCCTGCTGGCGGAGGCCGTGGCGGCGGAGGACTGGAAGCCGGGGACCGCCGCGCTGGAGATCGGCTGCGGGCTCGGCCTTGCGGGATTGGCGGGGTTGCGGCGGGGGCTTCGGGTAACGTTCTCCGATTACGACGGCGGAACGTTCGGGTTCGTGGAGGAGAGTGCCAGAGCCAACGGGTTCGGGCCGGAGGATTATTCGCTCCGACGTCTCGATTGGCGGGAGCCTCCGGAGGAGCGATTCCCGGTCATCCTTGGGGCGGACGTCCTTTATGAGCGCCGTCTCGTACCGCTGGTCGTGAACGTCCTCACGGCGATGCTGGAAACGGGGGGCCTGGCGTTGATCGCCGGTCCCTATCGGATCGCTTCCGAGGAATTCCCAACGCTCGCGGCGAAAGCGGGCTTGTCTTGCGAGAACGTCCCGATCTCGGCGGAGACCACGCTGCTCGGCGGCGTTCGGGGGACACTGCACAGGGTGACGCGATAAACCCCCCGGCGGAGCGTTTCCGCCCCGCCGGGGATTTAACGGCTCAGGCGCGGGTGACTTCCCAACCGCGGCGGTATTCCGTCTGGATCAGGTGGTTAGCTTCCGGGACATTGGTGACCTTGAGGCCCGGCCCGTCCCATTCCAGGGTCTTGCCGGTCCTGATCGCGACGTTACCCAGCAGGAACGTCTCGGTCAGGAGGCTGGCGATGTCGAAGTTCGAGTAGGCGATCTCCGGCTTGCCTTCCTTGATCGCTTCGACCCACTCGTTCTTCATCCCTTGGTCGCCTTTGCCGTTGATCGGCAGCTTCTCAGGCTTATCTGTGTTGACGTCCTTGCCGAGCGCCTCGGGGTGGAAGCGGAACTTCGCGCCGTAGTCGTTCGGCGAGTAGAGGATGCCCTTTTCGCCCACGAGCATCGAGCCGCTATTGGGAAGTTTCTCCTTGTCGCCGAGGACCTTCGACTGAAGCTCCTCGCTCGGCAGGACGAGCTTGCCGTCCTTCTTCCCTTCGTACCAGTGGAGGGTGACCGGGGGCATGTCGCCGCGGGCGGGGAACTCGATCTTGACGTGAGCCCAGGCGGGATAGGTTTCGTCGTTGACGGTGCCGTTTTCGGCCGAGATCTTGGTGGGGTATTCCAGCTTCAAGGCACGGAATGCCATGTTGCCGGTGTGGCAGGCCATGTCGCCGATCGCGCCGGTGCCGAAGTCGAGCCAACCTCGCCAGGCGAACGGGTGGTACGTTTCCTTGACGAACGGACGGAGCGGGGCGCCCGCGAGGAACTCGTCCCAGTGAACTTCCTTCGGCCAGATGTCGGCCTTGTCCGGCCTTGCGACGATCAGCGGGGCCTGCGGCCAGATCGGGCGATTCGTCCAGACGTGGGCTTCGGTCACCGGCCCGATGATGCCTGACTGGATCAGCTCGACGGCGCGACGGAGTCCGTTCTCGGCCGACCCCTGGTTGCCCATCTGGGTGCAAACGCCGTGCTTCTTGGCGGCTTCCCGGAGGACGCGGGCCTCGAACACGCTGTGAGTGAGCGGCTTCTGGCAATAAACGTGCTTGCCCATGCGGATGCCGAGAAGCGACGCCAGCGCGTGGCTGTGGTCGGGCGTGCTGACGGTCACCGCGTCGATGTGCTTGCCCATCTCGTCGTAGAGCTTGCGGAAGTCGTAAAAGACTTTGGCCGAGGACCACTTCTTCCGTTTGGGGTCGAGGTGGCGGTCGTCGATGTCGCAAAGCGCGACGATCTCGCCGAGGTTGCCGGCCTGATCGATGTCGCTGCTTCCCTTGCCGCCGACCCCGATCCCGGCGATTTGCAGGGTTTCATTGGGCTTCCGCGCGGTCCTCGCCGCCGAATAGGCCGGAGCCGTGAAGAAGTAGCCAAGGCCCACGGCCCCGGCGCCGAAGAACGACCGACGGTTCACGTCGAGAGTCATCAGAGAGGTCTCCAGTCCACGAACGGCACGACGAATCGGTTCAACAATTCGTAAAAGATAGTGACCGCTCGTGAACGGAACAACCACCCTGTGGTAATCTCCGTTCGTTTTCCCAAGTTCGGAGTTCATTGACCGAGAGCGAGCCGTCGGATCATCGCGACGTCGCGGAGGATCCGCTCCATCCGGTATCATCGAAACGACTCGGGGTGCCGTTCACCGATTCCGAACGACTTTTTTAAAATTCGAGAACTCCTCCATTGAGGTACATTGATAGCGTCACGCTGATGACCGAAGGGGTACTGGTCGCCTTGGCGTTCCGAGGAGCGCTTTCGGCATGGCGGTCGACCCGGCCGGCGTCGGTGTTTTGCGCCCTGGTCGCATTTTGCATGACCATCGGGGCGTTGACCTATGGCGTGTTCCTCCTGGCGCTTTCGAGCCGCCCGGAAGGTGCGATGATCGCGCGATTTCCCGGTCAGATGCCTGGGATGGGAGCGATGTTCGCACTCGTCCTTGGGCTGCCCGCGGGACTCTGCTTCGCCACGATTCTGAGCGCGATCCGGTGGGCGATCAATGATGAAAGCTTGTCATCACCGCGGACGTCCGGGTGAAGGATGGCCCATGACCGATACACTCGTCCCCAAGATCCCCGTGGGGACGAGAGTATCCGACGGTTTGGCGAAACATCGACTGAAAGGCCCCTCCGTGCTCGACCTCTGCGTGAGCCTCGGACGACTCTCTCTGAAAAACCCGGTGCTGGTCGCCTCGGGGACATTCGGGTATGTCCGGGAGATGGCGAATTTCATCCGGCTGGAACGGCTCGGCGGGGTGATCCCCAAGACGGTCACGATGAAGGCTCGCGCGGGGAATCCCACCCCTCGCACCGTCGAGACCGCCGCGGGGATGCTCAACGCGATCGGGCTCGACAACGACGGCCTCGATTACTTCCGCTCGAATCATCTGCCTTATCTTCGCACCGTCGGCACCGCCGTGATCGTGAATATCGCGGGGGAGGACGAAAATCAGTTCGTCGAGATGGCCGAGGCGATTTCCGGGGAGGCGGGGATCTCGGCCGTCGAGTTGAACATCTCGTGTCCGAACGTGAGCCACGGGCTCGACCTGGGAATCGATGCGGCGGCGGTGACGCGGGTCGTGCGGCGGGTTCGCGATGCCTGCCCATTCCCGGTGATCGCGAAGCTCACTCCCAACGTCACGGATATCGTCGCGATCGCACGCGCCGCGGCCGATGGGGGCGCTGACGCCGTGAGCCTTGTGAACACGTTTCGAGGCATGGCCGTCGACTGGAGGAAACGCCGGCCGATCCTTGCGAATGACGTCGGCGGGTTGAGTGGGCCGGCAATCAAACCCCTGGCGCTGCGGATGGTCTGGGACGTCGCCCGGGCCTTGCCTTCGCTCCCCGTTATCGGAATCGGCGGAATCGCCACGGCCGACGACGCGATCGAATTCCTCGTCGCCGGGGCCTCGGCGATCCAGGTCGGGACGGCGACGTTTTACGACCCGACCTCATCGGAACGCATGATCGACGAACTCTCCGCCAAACTCTCGGAGACCGGCGCGAATTCCGTTCGCGAGGTCATCGGGACATTACGTTCGAACCGCGCGTAAGAAATCCTCAAGGCCGTGGCCAGGGGTCGTCCGGATCGAGCCAGGAGGGCCGGGGCTCGGCCTCGGGCTGGATCAAGGCGTCGATCGCCCTCTGAATGCGCCTCGGCTCGAAGGGGTAGGACGGGTCGTCGGGAGGAAGTTTCATCAGGCTGAAGGCGTCCGACGCGAATTGCTTCGCGGGAATCCCCGGGACGAGCACTCTTCCGTAAATCCGTCGCAAGGTTTCGGGGCCGGCATGCAAGCGGGTCAGGGCCGCTTCGGCCTTGGTGAGCCTGGCGAACGCGCGGACCTGTCGCCCGAGAAGCTCTTCCTTGACGTAAAGGGCGCGAAGACGCTGGAGTGCGGGAATCGGCAGCTTCTTGGCCTCGGACGCGTACATCGGAGGGGCGTTCAAAAGGAGGTTCCGCTCCACGCGGGGGACCTGGAGGGTGCACAGAAGCCCGACGAAGCCGAACAAGGTGAGGGCCTCGATGCGGGTCAACGCATGGGGAGGCACGAGCCTCAGCGAATGCCACCAGCCTGCGGCGAAGATCATCGCCCCGACCTGCGGGATCGCATTGTACCAGCCGAGCGCCCGAAGGCTGCTGTAAGGGAAATTGCCCCGAAAGACGTAGACCAGCAAGTAACTGCCGACGACCACGACCGCACCCGAGGCTTCGAGCGGGTTCAAGCCTCGAAAACCTCCGCGCGACCATAACCAGACTCCGGCCAGCGCCGCAACCAGAACAACGCTTTGATACGGAGTTGTCACCGCGTCCAGTCCCAGGTTCGCCAGGACCATCGTCTCGGCGATCGCCTGAAACGTGTGGAGCACGGCCTGGACCGGCCGCGGCCAGAGTTCCTTGTGGTGCTCCCAGACCTGGTCGTTCTCCGTAATCTGTCGATGCGAGAGTCCGACCAGAATCACCACGGCGACGACCGACACGATCGCGAGTGCGACCAACGCCGCTCGGAACCGCGAGGGGTTCCTGGCCACGATGTAGGCCGTCGCCGCGGGACCGGCGAGCAGTCCTCCCGACCAGACCGCGGGCGCCGCCAGACATGCCGACGCCAACAACAAGAGCCGCCCGATGCCCCCGTGTCGCGACCAAGCCCTCGCCGCGATGAGAGCCAGAACCACCCCCGCCCCCGCCCAGAGCGCCTGCCCCGCCGAGTACCATGTGACGGCCGGTTGCACGATGGTCGAAATCCCGAGTCCCGCCATCGCCGCCAGGCCAAGGGCGGTGCGCCCGGTCTCTTTCGCGACCAGAACGAACACCGCGAGCATCGTGACCATCAAGCCGATATACGACGCCACGCGGAACGCCGTCGGTATCGCCTCAAGACGCCCGGAAGCCGCGACGACCGCCGCCGTCCAGAGCCGGAAGAGCGGGACGACGTGGGTGTTATGCGGCTTGAAAAGGTTAGCCATCGCGGTCGGCCAGTCGAGGGCGTCGGCGATGTACATGAAGTCGTCGCCGGTGATGATCGAGTAGCGGAGCTCGTCG
>JAYUFP010000461.1:0-1682 GCA_043738665.1 Isosphaeraceae bacterium | reverse complement strand
CGCGAAGCGGCGGATGAGGGTCCCTTCGCGTTGTGATCGGTCATGGGACCCTCATCCGGCCTCCGGCCACCTTCTCCCGGGGGGAGAAGGACGGACTTTGCCATCCTCCTGTCAGGCGTTCACAAAGGACACGGAAATCTCTCGTTCGCACGGAAAGGATAGGAGGATTGCGAAGTCCCATCTTGACCCTTCTCCCCCCGGGAGAAGGTGCCGCGAAGCGGCGGATGAGGGACTCTTTGCGAGAAGCAAAGGCCGGGAACCCTCATCCGGCCTTCGGCCACCTTCTCCCGGGGGGAGAAGGACGGACTTCGCAATCCTCCTGTCAGGCGTTCACAACGGGCGCCGGAAATCTCGCGTTCCCACGGACTCCGAGGGAACGCATGGTCTGGGGTCGGCCATGGGCCATGGGCCATCGGGAATCGGTCATTCCCCTCACGACGCCGAAAACCGGTAACTCGTGGTCTGAACATACGGCGAACCCGGCCGCAGGATCATCGACGGGAATTTATCGTGGTGGACCGAGTCGGGAAAATGCTGTGCTTCGAGGCAGAACGCCTGCTGCTTTCCGTAAACGACGCCGTCTTTCCCCGCGATCGTCCCGTCCAGAAAATTCCCGGTGTAGAACTGCAAGCCGGGCTCGGTGGTGGACACTTCCAGCACCCTGCCGCTTTTGGGGTCGCGGACCACCGCGGCCTGCTTGAGCGAATCCCGGTCGCTGAGGACGAAATTATGGTCGTAGCCGCCGGGCTCTCCGGGGATCCGGTCGATTCGTGAGCCGATCGGGGTCGGGCTCGTGAAGTCGAGCGGGGTTCCTTTCACGGAGCGGATCTCGCCGGTCGGGATGAACCCGTCGTCGCCGGGCGTGTAATCGTCGGCGAAAAGTCGCAGCTCGTGGTCGAGGATCTTGCCCGACGCCGGTCCCGCCAGATTGAAATAACTGTGGTTGGTGAGGTTGACCGGCGTGGGGGCGTCGGTGGTCGCGGAGCCGTCGATTTGCAGGGCGTTGTCGGGCGTCAGTGTGTACGTCACGGCGACTGAGAGGTTTCCCGGATAGCCTTCCTCGCCGTCCTTGCTGAGATACGTGAGTTTCACCGACCGGCCGGAAGCCTCGGCGACGTTCCAGACGGCCTTGTCGAACCCTTTCAAGCCGCCGTGAAGCGAATTCGGCCCGTTGTTGACCGCGAGCTTGTAGGTCTTGCCGTCGAGGGTGAACGTCCCTTTCGCGATCCGGTTGGCGACGCGGCCGACGGTCGCGCCGAAGTACGGGTGCGAGCCGAGATATCCCTCAAGCGTCTCGAACCCGAGGACCACATCGGCCTTCTTGCCGTCGCGGTCGGGGACGTGGATCTCGGCCACGATCGCGCCGTACGTGATGATCTTGACCGTCATCGAGCCGTTATCGAGCACGAAAGACTCGACGGTCTCTCCCCCCGGCGTGACCCCGAATTCCATCGTCGAATCTCCCCGGTTGCGTCGCCTGTGTCGCTCCGACTGGAAGCGCGGGGGGATATCGTATCGCAATCGGGGTGGAGGGTACAACGTGCTGACCCCGACCCGACAACCAGGGTGCGCCAATGGATTCCGGCGGAGTCGTCTTCGCCCTGAAGGGGCGGCACAGGACAGCCCGGGGCATCGCCCCGGGTGACGAGACAGGACTAAAGATTTCAGCCCTGAAAGGGCGG
>JAYUFP010000460.1:0-1693 GCA_043738665.1 Isosphaeraceae bacterium | reverse complement strand
GAACCCCCAAGCCCTGACCCCGGCGATCGCCAGGCCATCGCCGACCTCGCGCCGAGGCTCGAACCCGAGGACGTCTTCCTGCTCGTGGAACGCTGCCTCGACGCCGACGCCCACATCCAGCGCAACGGCTACATGCCGCTGGTGCTCGACTCTCTGACGCACGACCTCGGGGCCGCGATCAATCGAGGTTGAGGCACGTCGGCGGTAAGGCTCCTCAATCCTGTGTGATGAATTCGACGGGAAGATTTGAAAAGGGAAGATGGAAAAGGGAAGAAGGAAAAGGGGAACCAATTTAAGTTAATGCATGAGTCTGCTCGATGATCACCCATTCTTTCATCTCTCGTATCTTCTTCCTTCTTCCCTTTTCCTTCCTCTTTCTTCCCTTTGTCTCGTTCGCCATCTCGGACTCAATTGCGTTGCCGATCCACTCGCGATCGGTAAGCGGCGAGCCAGTTCTTGCCGGTGCTGGTGGTCAGGCCCTTGAACACGTCGTCGATGCGGGCCGAGGGCGGGGTGCCGGCCGCTTCGCGGGCGATCCCCTTCTCGACGAGGGTGACCGCGCCGTTGTTCCAGTTCCCGGTCGAGAACCCGTTACAGAGCGCGGCGAAGTACCAGACGCGGGCGTCGTCGGGAGTGGACAGCTCCAGCGTTTCAAAAACGGCCAGGGCCTCTTTGTAGCGGCCCTCGCGGAAGAGGGAGGCGCCTCGGTCCAGACTGACGGACGTAAGTTCCGGGGTCGGGGCCGGGGCGAGGACGCGCGGCACCGGACCGGACGAGGCGAGTCGGGGCGATCGGCCGCCGCGCGTCTGCAAGGAACCCACGTCGTCCCGCAACGTACTCAATTGTGTTGATAGTTCGACGACTCGATTCGTTAGATGATCGAATTGACCCGGCAGCGGCGCCAGGCTGTCGGCCGCCCGCGAGACGTCGGCGACCCGAACCTGAAGCGCGCCCAACTCGGGGGCGACCGCGAGCTTGGTCTGGTCGTCCACCTGATTCTTGAGGACCGCCAACTTCGACTTCAAGTCGTCGATCCGATCAGACATCTCCGACGGCGTCGGCGCGCGTGGTTCTCTGCCGGCGGGCCGGGCCGCGGCGGTCGCGGCGGTCGTCGTCGTTGATTCGTGGTGGTCGAGCGCGGTGCCGCCGAAGTAGCGAGTAAACAGATAAGCCCCTCCCAACCCGCAACCGAGGGCGACCACGGCCGTCATCAGGAGATTGAACGCGACGCCGGTTCGAGGGACGGCAACGGCGGCGACGGCGGCGGGCGGTGTGGGTTCATCGGCGAGGGACATGGGCCGCTTTCCTCTACGGGCTTCGGGTCGCATGATCGCACTGATGGCGGCGGGGCATCTCTCGTGCCGATCGTCATCTCTTGCGAACGGCGTGCCCGAGACCGAAAAGGAGTGTCGGAAGGCGAACGACGTCGGGCTCGTGCCGAAAAACGGGATTCAGGGCGCGCGGCACGGCCCTCGATCCACCGACCACGGGCCGAAGGCGGATCGGGGACCGTCCGGGAGCATTGCCGTTGCCAATCAAGATCGAGGTCGGTCAGGGCTGAGAGGCTTTGCGGTAAAAGGCGAGCCAAGGCTTGAGGTTGTCGGGAAGGCCGGTGAAGGCGGCGTCGATGTCGGCGGCCTTCGAGACGCCTGTTTTCTCCAGCTCGGCCCCTTTGGCGGCGATCTTGAGGGCC
>JAYUFP010000459.1:0-15793 GCA_043738665.1 Isosphaeraceae bacterium | reverse complement strand
GGCACCGAAACATTCAAGAACGACGCGGAGGCCAACGCTCTCCTGAGCAGGGAAGCCCGAAAGGGTTACGAATTGCCGAAAGTCTGACCTTGCACGCGGCTGACCATTGTTTAAGAATGTTTCAAGGCGCGTCTCAAAGGATGAGACGCGTCCATTTCATTTTCGGTTCTCGAAGCGCGAATGTCTTAAGGCATCGTGAGGAGTGCCGCCCGATCGGCAACCTTCCATGACCGCGGCCACCGGTCAGGTAATACGGCGTGCCGGCCTCCTCCTGGAGGCCTTGAGCATGCTCACCATGCTGATCACGAACCGGGGAAACGCGTCGTTCTGGAAGCAGACGGGGCTCAACCCGAATGTCGTGCTGCCGTTGATGTTCGGGACCGGCGTCCTGCTCTGGCTGACCGGGACGCTGATCCTCCGAGGAGCGCGTGTCGAAACGAAAAAAGACGACCGATGGGAGAATTGACTCGCCCACCGGTCGTTGACGTGGTCGCATCGACTTAAACTTCGATTTTCCAGGGCGATCTCATCGCGCGACTTATCATCGCGTTTGCCTTCTCGGCGCGCGGGCCGACGAAATGCTCGGCCTTCGGGTTCCACTCCAAGGGGATACCGAGCCTGAGGGCGATATTGCCGAGGTGGCAGACCGTGGCCGAGCGATGTCCCACCGCGACGTCGCAGATCGGCCGCGTGCGGGTCCGAATCCCGTCCATGAAGTTGGACATGTGATTCTTCGAGACGTAGAGACGGGTCGCGTTCTCGGGCAAAGGCTCCGCGATGAGCTTGGGGTCGCTCGCCTCGATCCGCTCGCGGCTCACGAAGATCCATCCCTTGTCGCCGACGAAGCGGTTGCCGTTTTCGCCGTCGGAGGTGGTGACGAGCCTGGTGCCGTCGTCGTAGGTGTAGGTCACGGCGAAGTGCGGCGGGATGTTGTAGCTGTTCGGCTTCTTGGAAGGCTCACCGCCGACAGCCGTGACCGCGACGGGGCCGGTCTCATCCTTGCCGAGTCCCCATTGGGCGATGTCGTTGTGGTGCGCTCCCCAGTCGGTGAGCTTGCCGCCGCTGTACTCGTACCACCATCGGAAATCATTGTGGCAACGCTCCTTCACGTAGGGTACGTCCGCCGTCGGCCCTTGCCAGAGATCCCAGTCGAGCCCTTTGGGTGCGGGTGATGTAGGAAACGGACCGCCGATCGGATTGTCGCCGATCCGGGCCTCGACGGTGTGGACCTTGCCGATCCTGCCGTTTCGCACGAGTTCGCAGGCGAGCCGGTAGCGCGGGTCGGAGCGCTGCTGGCTGCCGGTCTGGAAGATCGACTCGTTGGCGCGGGCGACTTTCACCATCGCCCGGCCTTCGGCGATCGTCAACGACATCGGTTTTTCGCAGTAGACGTCGCACCCGGCCTTCATCGCGGCGATCGCCGTGAGGGCGTGCCAGTGGTCGGGAGTGCCGATCGTGACGGCATCGAGTTGGTGCGTTGAGAGCATCTCGCGGAAATCGTTGTACTGGGCACAGTCGGACCCGACGATCTTGGCCGCTTTCTCCCGGTGACTTTCATCGACGTCGCAAACTGCGACGAACTTCACGCCCTTCTGCATCTTGGCGGCCCGCAGGTCGCCCGTTCCCATCCCGCCGACTCCGATCGCCCCCATCACGATCTGGTCGTTAGGCCCGATTTTCCTCCGCTCCTTCGCGGCGGCCTGCTCGGCGTCGGCCAGGACTTCCTGAGCGTACCAGAGCGGTAGGCCGGCGGCGGCGAGCGTCCCTAGCGACCGTTCCATGAATCCGCGACGCGATAGACTTCCCCGTTCGAGCCTCATCAATGACCTCCGGGCAGGTTGGCTGGAGAGAAAAAGAGGCCGACCGGCCCCTGGCTCTCTCCATCTTAACCTGATCCGAAGCGCGACCGCATGGGCGGCCCCGAAAAACCGCGAACCCCAATATCGCTCACGGATTCCGCTTAGTCGCGTTGGTCCAGGGGCTCTGCGGGTAATCCTGTTTGAGCCTCTGCTGGACCTCATCGGCACGATCGTCCCGTTTCAGCTCGCGCCAGAGTTGCACGATGCCGGCGAGGGCGCGGGGGTGCTGTTCCCTGTCCTTACTATACAGCAGGTCGGTATGCAGATAGGCGAGCAAGGCGTCTTTCGGACGGCCCGCGGCGCGGAGGCAATCGCCCAGGGTGTTGTAGGCGGCGGACTGGGCGACGACGTCCTCGGCGTCCAGCGACTTGATCGCGGCGCGCAGGTCGGCCTCGGCCTCGGTGAATTTCTTCAGGCCCGCGAGGCTCTCCGCCTTCGCGAGCTTCGCCTCACGCTGGCGGGGCGAGCCATCGGGGGACGCCTTGATGAGCTTGTCCAGCTCGGTGACGGCCCGGGCGTAGTCGCCTTTCTTCGCGGAGATCTTGGCCCGCAGAACCGCCGCGCGGTCGCCCGATCGGGGGAGCTTCTCCATCGCGGCTAGCGTTTTCTCGACCGACGCGTAATCGCCCTTCTGGAGTTGCAGCCGCGCGAGGTTCTCGAACGCGGCGGTGCTGTGGCGTGTGCTGGGATAAGCCTTGACGAAGGCGTCGAGGAGGGCGACGGCGTCTGCTGCCTTGGCAGGATCGGCAAGGGCGAGGTCGGTGGCGACGTCGGTTTGCTTGAACTTCGCCGCCTGCTCGATGAACGGCTTGCCCGAGGCCTCGGTCGCGGCCTTCTTGTAGAGTTCCAGGGCCTTGTCGAGCTGTCCGCCGTTCTCATTCGACTCCGCAAGGGCCATGCTCGCGGGCTGCCCCGTGTAGCTGACCGAGACGACCTGGTCGATCGGAACCGTGATGTTGTTCGCCCCGAGCTTCAAGACGATCTCGCCGGGGGTCTCCGACTGGACCGTCCCCTTGACGCGTCCACCCGTCGCCTGCTTCACGGTGGTGCCGGGAATCAGGAGTACGTCGTCGGCCGCCGCCTGGAGTACGAGTCCGAAGCCGGCGCAGAGCGTCCACGAACAGACCGAGAACTTACGTCGCAGGGACATCGCCGAAAGCTCCTGTTTCAAAATCGACGGAGTCAAGTATGTGTTCGGGAGGGCGAGGCTCCCGCCGAACCGCAACGACGACAGGCTCGGCAGTAGCCTCGCCCTCCCAAAGACGTCAAATGTAGCCACATGTTAATTCACTTGATCTGATCCAGCAATGTCTTATATTTCCGCTTCATCTCCGGCCCGCCGACATTCGACGACAGCCTCATCACGCTGGCGAGGGTCTGCTTCGCCTCCTTGCCCTTGCCCTCGCTCTTTAAGGCAAGGGCGGCGTGATACCAGGCGTCGTAATATTCGACTGATTTGGTCCTCGCGGAGCTGAGACGCATCGCGAGCGTCTTCCAGTGCGTGAAGGCGTCGGACCACTGACCCTTCTTCGCGGCGGCCTTGTCCTCCAGGAGGTATCCCTTTTCCATCAACGGTTCCAGGGCCTTGGGCCGCTTCTTCGTGAGCTCGGTGATGAGCTTATCGGCCTCGTCGAACTTGCCCTGCCCGCGATAGGCGGCTGCGAGCTTGAGCCGGACGGCGAGGTTCTTGTCACCATCGAGCTCGCCAAGAAACTTGGCGTCGCTTTCTCCGAGCTTGATCATCTGATCGTACACGCCCTGTGCGTCTTTCGAGTTGCCGAGAGTGAGCATCTGGTCCCCGGCCCACTTAAGCGATTCGAAAGTTTGCCCCGATTTGCCGGCGGCGAGGGCCGAGAGGAACTTCAAGTACGCCGTCTTGGTCCGGAGCAAGCCACGGCTGTCGCCCTTCTTCTTGAGGGTGTCCATCTCCTTTTCGAGGATCTTGCCGAGCTCGAAATAGAGCTGAGTGAGTCCTCCCCCCCCTGCCCTTTCCAGAGTCGCCATGTCGGCCATCGCCAGGTCGGTCTTGTTGACACCGACGTGGGTGCGGAGCAGCGTCGACATGAGCCTGATGAAGGCGGGACCGCCGGCCGCCGCGCCGGTCTGTTGCCGGACGATCGGGTCGAGGAGCTTCAGGGATTCCTCGGGGTTGCTGGTCTTGAGATGGATGTCGGCGAGGTCGCAGGCGTTGCCGATGAGCCCGGGGTCGGTAGGGGCTGTCCCGGCGTCGTATCGGGCTTTGAGGGCGACCTTCAGCGACTCGATCGCCTTGGCCTGGGCGGCGTCGGCGGGGGCTTCCTTGTTGTCGCGACGGAGCGCCAGGCTCTGTTCCCAGTACGACGCGCCGACTTTGGTTTTGGCGTCAGTGAATTTGGACGACTTAGGGCCGATCGAGTCGAAGGCGTCGATCGCCTGAGGAAAACGACCTGTGCCGTGGTAGATCTGTCCGAGGTTTAGCTTCGCCGTGTCGGCCTGTTCTTTGTCGGGGAACGCCTGGATGGTGTACTTGGCGACCTCGATGAGGTTCGTGAGGTCGGCCGTGCGATCGATTTGGTTGTAGTTCTCGTAGGCTTCGGCAAAAGCGAGCATGGCGAGTCCCGCGGCTTGGGGTGCGGCTCCCGCGCGGGGATAGCGCCTTGCGATGTGCTCGGAAAGAACCTCCGCCTCGTAGTAACGCTTGGAAAGGGCATAGGCGACGGCGAGGGTGTATCGCGCGGAGTTGACCTTCTCGACGTCCCGCACGGCCTCGGCACGACGGATCGCTTGCTTCAGATACGAAATGGCCCGGTCGTACTCCTGGGATTGGAGGGCCTGTTCGCCTTGCAACACGGCGTCATCGTAGTTCATCCGCGAGACTTCGACGGCGTTCGCCGCGGCGCTCGGCTTGTATTTTCGCAGGAGTTCCAGGGCTTCGAGCTTGAACGGCGACGAATATTTCACCACGTTCGAGAGCGTGTCGGTCACCTTCTTGATCGCGGTACTCTTCTCGGTCTCGCCCTGGGCTCCCGGGAGTTGGGCGATGATGTCCTTTGCGAGTTCGAGCTGCACGCCGAGGCCGTCTTTCTCCTTGAGCGCCGAGGATCCCGCGGCCTGGAGCCAACGCACGGCTTCGTCGGCGGCGAGGGCGTATTCCTTCCGCTTGGCGAGCACGATCAACCGGAAGTAGCCGACGTAACGTTGGAGTGACGCGAGTTGCGGGGCCTGGTGCTGCATCAACTCGTTGTAGATGCCCATCGCCTTGCCGAGCTCGCCCTTCTCCTCATAACACTTGCCTTGCCACATCCGCGCGGTGAGCCCGGCCATCTGCTTGCGGTAGCTCTTATACAAGTCCTCGAACTGGATCACTCCTTTGTCGAGGTAATCGTTGCGCTCCTTGGAGCCGAGCGTAAAGGTCTGGCCTTCCTCGTAGTCGATGATCGCCTTCTGAAGTTGGGCGAGCATCAGCGCCGTGTGGACTTTCTCTTTCTCGTCCTTGCGGGGGTCGCCGTCGGGGATGAACGCGGGGTAGTTGGAGAACGTCTTCTTGAACCGCTTCTCGGCGGCCTCGTAGGCGATCCGGGACTGGTCGAAGGACCCTCGCGCCTCGGCCAGCTTGCTCTCTTTCGCAGTCTTGACCTCGGTGTCGTCGGCCTGAAGCATCGCCAGATGCCCGCGCTCGCCGAGCAGGCGGGCGAGTTCCACCAGGGCGTCCGAAGCCTTGGGATGATCCGGATTGGCCTTGGAGAACGTGTCGAGTTTGACCCGCGCCTGGTCGAGGATGTCCTTGCGGCGGATCAGGTCGCCGGTTTTCGAGGCCTCATCGAGTAGCATCCGGCCGAGTTCGTAGTCGATCACCGTCTTGAGTTCGGGCGGGGTATCGGGTAGGTCGCGGACCGATTCGAGGTACTCCGCCGCGAGGTCGAAGTAACCCCGGTCGCGAAGGCCCTGGACGAACTTGGCCGCGTTCCGCGTGTCTTCCCGGGCACGAAGGGCAGTCGGCGGGATGAAGACCGCCAGACCCGCCGAGACAAGACCCACCTTCAAAGCAAATCCTCGGCGCACCATGAACGGCTCCGAATGATCGATCGACCGTGACTGGACCCGACCTCACGCCCTTCAAAAAGGCAAACACCCGTCCAGAAGCCTCGCCCATAAAGTGAGGTGAAGGCCGCGGGCTCCTAGCAGGGATGCATTGAATTGACTCTACGATGCCCGAGAGGGGGCCGTCAAGCGTCGGTGGATCGGGAGAACGCGACTTCGAATGTAAGGTCTTGCGGGCATCACCATGACCTGCCACGATCGCGAAACGAGTGGGGGCAAGTGGAACCGCAGTCGACGGCTCCGGAGATTACTCAACGTGTCGCGCGACTTCAAATACAAGACCGCCCGGGCCCTCGCCGACGACGCCCTGGCACGCGGGCTCAACGTCCGCCTCCAGGACGACCTTTCTTCTCTGACGGAGCCGATCACCGTCCGAGGACGGGTCGTCGGCAACCGGCTCGCCATCCAGCCGATGGAAGGGTGCGACGGCACGCCGGATGGAGGGCCGGACGAACTTACCTACCGCCGCTACAAACGCTTCGGAGCCGGGGGCGCGAAGCTGATCTGGGGCGAGGCCGCGGCGGTCGTCCCCGAGGCGCGGGCCAATCCCCGACAGCTTTGCGCCGATGAGCCTCATCTGGGCGGACTCGCAAAGCTCGTCGAAGTCTGTCGCGCCGCCCATCGCGCCGAGTGGGGTGATGACTCCGATCTCTTGATCGGGCTCCAACTCACCCATTCGGGCCGATACAGTGTCCCACGCCCGATCCTGGCGCAGCACGACCCCCTGCTCGACCCTCGAACGCCGGTCGACAGGGCCACGGGCTCGAAGGCGAGCCCAGACACACCACTCATCTCTGACGACGAGCTTGACCGGCTTCAGGACCGGTACTCCGAAGCGACGAAGGTCGCGTTCCATGCGGGGTTTGACTTCATCGACGTCAAGCAATGCCATCGCTACCTATTGAATGAGGTCCTCGGGGCAAAAACCCGTCAAGGGAAGTACGGAGGGTCGTTCGAGAACCGGACGCGGTTCATCCGCGAACTGGTCGAACGGCTCGTGGACGAGAACCCCGATGGCCTGATCGCGACGCGGTTGAACGTCTTCGACGGGCTCCCCTTTCAGTTCAACGGAGAGAATGCGCCTGGCGTTCCCTCCCCGTTCGCGTTGCCGATCCTTTCGAGTTGGGGAACCCGCGAGGACGACCCGTTTACTCCCGACCTCACGGAACCGCTGGAGTTGATCGGAAGTCTGAAGAATCTCGGGCTCGCGATGGTGAACGTGACAATGGGGAACCCGTACGGTAGCCCGCACATCGTCCGACCGTTCGAATATGCACCCGTCGACGGCTATCTCAGCCCCGAACACCCGTTGATCGGCGTGGACCGACACTTCGCCCTTACGGCGGCCGTGCGATCGGCGTATCCCGACCTCGCCGCGGTCGGCTCCGGTTATAGCTGGCTCCAGGCGTTCGCCTTCCAGGCGGGGGCGGCGAACGTGGCCGAGGGGCGGACCAGCTTTGTCGGGATCGGACGGGGATCGCTCTCCCAACCCGACTTCGGGCGTCACGTCATCAGGGGCGAGCCGCTCGACCCCAAGCGGATCTGCCGGACATTCAGCTACTGCACGGCCCTGATGAGGGCGAAGGACCACCCGCTCGGCCAGTACCCCACAGGCTGCCCGCCGTTCGACAAGGCGGGCTACGGCGAGATCTGGGAGCAAGCTCGCCCGAGTTCATCGCCAGGCTCCACCCCGTTGCCCTGAGAACGGGCATTGAGGCCCACGGTTTATACAGAAGGCGAAGACAGGAAAATCCTCCCCGCCTGTGGCCGGTCGAACGATCGGCGAAACCAACCGCGTCAAATGACCGGATACCGGCCCATGAGGAATGACACAAGTTACTGAAGAATCATGATTTAGTGCGACTAACGTGGTCCCGAGGTCCGGCACGCGCGCCCTGGCGACGTCCGGCTTCGAGGTAAGTCCTGAGAAAACGTGCGTGCCTTGAGAATTCGGCACGTGAGATGAGTCTACTGTCCGGGACTTCCGAGCGTTCGCGTGAGGAGGTCAAGGGCCGGACGGTGGGGAGAGAGCCACCGTCCGGTTCCTTTTTGTTTCGGACCCGCAGCTCTCACATTCTGGTCTTCACGAAGGGTCCGGAGACGATCGGGAAGCTGCGGAACTCGGGAACGAAGCCGGCCACCGCGGTCGGCCCTGCCGTCGCGGGCGCGTTCGACGCCCAGAAGTTCACCGTCACCTTGCCCGACCCGGTCGAGCTCAACTGGTTCACCGCGTCGACGACGTGGATCGTGTTGGCTTTGATCTGGATCGAGTCGGCGGGGATCGGCGTCACGACGCCGGTGTTGAGATCCTTGATCTCTCCGGTCACCCCCGTCTGGAGCACGGCGATGGAGACAACGCCGTCAAACGCAATTCCGGGCCTACCGGGGAACGGTCCCGGCGTGGTGGCGCCGCCGCGATTGATCCCGAAGACGTAGTACGCCTCCTGGTCCGCGGAGGTCGGCTGCGCGATGATGTTCCCGGCCGTGATCCCCGAGAGCGTCACCACCCCCTGGTTGTCAACCTTCGCCCAGGCCGCGGCGACGTTCAGCTCGGCGCGCTTGGCGCCGGTGTAGAACGGATAGAAGCGTGGGCTTTTGATCGCGTGGTCGTTGCCCACGAGATTCAGAATCGGACCCGGATGCGTGTTGTAGACCGGGGCGAGCGCCGGCCCGTGGGCCGCCCGGGCATGCACGGGGCTGACATGACTTAGCATCGCGCGCCCTTCGAGCGATTCAACGGTCACTTGCGCGCGGGCCGAGGGACGCTTGCGGCCCGCGGTCGCGTCCCCGACAAGAGGCCCCAAGAAGAGCTTGAGTGTGGACACGTGTCGCACTCCATTACGTTTCGTTTCGTGACAAGAACGGTGGCCCGGAGAGGTGGCTTCAAAAAATTACCATGCAGTCCCCTGCGCCGCGGCCATTCACGAGGAAAACGCGATCGCTCCCTAACGCGATCACCGACTGGAGCGATCGGAAGGATTCCTCTCACTCTGTCGAACCCGCCGGACGCACGGTTCCCGCGAAAATGCCCATCTGCCGCCTTGAGAAAAATCGTGAGGGACAAAAACTGTCGCTAATCGTCGCGCAGGCCCCATTAACCTCCGATCCTCCCCTTTCGCCTCAACACTCAAATTGATTACGGAACTCCCGATTTCGGACTTGCGAGAAAACGACGCCTCCCTACAATACTTACCGTTCGGTATACAATTTTGGACTTTCTGTTCGGTTGAGCCTGAAACATGTCGCCGGTCACAACGGAGCGAGTGGAAACGAGCGAAGTTGCCCGGCACATCGCGCGGTCGGCGGCGCGGCTGTTTTCGAGTCGTGGGTACGACGCGACCTCCGTCCGGGAGATCGTCGAGGCCGCCGGGGTGACGAAACCGACTCTCTACTACCACTTCGGCAGCAAAGAAGGTCTGGCGCAGGCCCTCCTCAAGCCGTTGACGAGCCTGGGCGAAACGCTCCAGCGGATCGCCGGTTCCGAGGGCGAACCGACGTCGATCCTCGTCCGGCTTTTCGAGGCCCATTTCGCCTTCTGCCGCGAAGAACCCGATCGCGCGCGGTTCTATTACGCGATCGCCTTCGGACCACACGCCGAGGGGCTCTCCGAACAACTGATGAAATTCGGGTGTCAGCTCGACGCGCCGATCGTCGCGGTGGCGGAGCGGATGGCGTCCGCGGAGATCATCCTCGGGTCGCGCGGCGATGACCTGCGTTTCGTCTGCCGCGCCCTGATTACGTCGGCCGTGATGGAATTCCTGTTCAAAGGTATCGACCTGGGGCCTGACCTGTCGTCAAGGCTTGTCAACGACCTGCTGCGAGGCTTCGGGGAGCCCGGTTCCGAGAGCCGGGGGTTACGATCATGACTCCAAGAATTCGCGCGTTCGCGTTGCTGACGGCGTTCCCGGCGGTGGCGACACTCTCGGCATGCGGGCTCGGCAGGGCCGAGAAAACGGTCAAGGCCGACGCATCCCCCAAGGCGATCCCAGTGAAAGTCGCACCCGTGAGCCGACAAGCCGTCGAGCGTTCGGTCGAGGTGGTGGGAACCTTGAAGGGCTGGGAAGAAGTGAACCTCGGCGCCAAGAAAGGCGGCAGGGTCATCAAGGTCCTTCACGACATGGGCGACCACGTCAAGCCGGGCGAGCCGCTGGTCGAACTCGAAACGATTGATGCCAGACTCGCTTACGCCCAGGCCAGGTCAAAATACCTCGCTGAGCTGGTTCGACTTGGCATCACGGAGCGGCAGGCCGAGGACGCCCTCAAACGATTCGGAATGTCCGAGAACCTCCTCTCCGGCCCGGAAACGTCTGAACTCCTCGAAAAGTCGGCCCCCATCATGCAGGCTTCGGTCGCGGTCAAGAAGTCGCTGAACAACCTGAATCGCCTCAAGAGGCTGCACGACCGCGGGGCGGGAACCTCGGAAGAACTCCAGAACATGGAGAACGACTACGACGCCGCCAAGGCCGCCAAGGACTATGCCGTGAGCACGGCCCGCAACGTCGTCGCCAACGCCTACGCCTCCAAGGTCGCCATCGAGTCGGCCGAGCAGGCGCTCAAGGACACGAGCATCAAGGCCCCCCTGCCCTCGAAACTCCCCGAAGGCGTGGACCGGGCATCCCTGACCTACGGCATCACCAAGCGTTCCGTCGCCGAAGGCCAGATTCTCAAGGACGGAGACGCGGTGCTGGAACTCGTCATCGAGAGCCCGCTTCGGCTCTGGGCAAACGTCCCCGAACGCCACGGCGCCGAGGTCAAGATCGGGCAGTCGGTCCGGGTGAGCGTCTCCTCTTTCCCGGGTAAGACGTTCGCCGGAAAGGTCGCCAGGATCAACCCGCAGGTCGACCCTGTAAGTCGCACTTTCCAGGTCGAGGCTGTAATCCCGAACGAAGCCAGGATGCTTCGGCCCGGCGGCTTCGCGAAGGCCTCGATCCTCGTCGACACGAATTCGCAAGCCTACATCGTGCCGATCGAGGCGGTTCTGAAGTTCGCCGGGGTCACGAAGGTGTTCGTGGTGCAGGACGAGAAGGCCCACGCGATCAACGTCGAGACCGGGCTCGAAGGCGCGGGATGGGTCGAGATCTCCACGCCTCTCCCCCCGGGTGCAAAGGTCGTCACCGACGGCTGGACACAGCTCGCCGAAGGCACGCCCGTGGTCGTCAAGGCCGTTGGGGCCGCGACCGAGGACGCCCCCGCGGCATCGAAAAAGCCCGAGCCCGACACGGCGGCTCCCCCCGCCGGCTGAGCCATAAAAAAGGCTCCGACCGCAACCTCCCAGGCGTACGAACCACTCCGCCCCTAGGCCCTCGGTCCCACGCACATGACGGTCTCCGAAATCTGCATCCGCCGGCCGGTCTTCACCTGGGTTCTCGTGGCGATCCCTGTCGTGATGGGGATCGTCTCGTACGGGAGACTCGGCGTCGACCTCTTTCCCGACGTCGATTTCCCCGTCTGCACGGTCACCACCGTGCTTCCAGGCGCGAGCGTCGAGGAGATGGAAAGCTCGGTCACCAAGCCGATCGAAGATATCATCAACACCGTTTCCGGCATCGACGAGCTCCGCTCGACGACCATGGAAGGCGTGTCGGTCGTCACCGTGCAGTTCCAGCTCTCGAAGAACGGCAACGTGGGGACGCAGGAGGTCCGCGACAAGGTCAACACGATCCTCGCCGACCTCCCCGACGGCACCCAGTCGCCGATCATCGACAAGTTCGACACAGGCTCGATGCCCGTTCTCACCATCGCCGTTTCCGGCCGGCGTGACTTCCGCGAGGTCACCGAACTCGCCCGCAGGAAGATCAAGGAGCGGCTCGAGACCGTCAACGGCGTCGGCGCGATCACCCTGGTCGGAGGTCGCGTCCGCGCCATGAACGTGATCGTTGACACGGACAAGCTTGCCGCCTACAACCTCTCGGTCGAGGACGTCCGCGTCGCCCTCGTTCGGCAGAACCTCGAAGTTCCCGGCGGACGCGTCGATCAGGGGCCGCGGGAGCTGGTGCTCCGGACGCTGGGGAGGCTTACGACCGCCGCCGAGTTCGGCAAAATGATCGTCGCGAATCGCAAAGGCTACCCGATCCGGGTCACCGACATCGGCAAGGTTGATGACTCATTCGAAGAGCCCCGGACACTCGCCAGGCTCGACGGCGTGAATGCCGTCAGCCTTGTCGTCCAGAAGCAGTCGGGGATGAACACGGTGAAGGTCGTCGACGAGCTCAAGGGACGGCTCGAAGAGATCAAATCGGCGCTCCCTCCCGACATCGAGACCGTGGTCATCCGCGACAACTCGCGCTTCATCCGCAAATCGATCGAGGAAGTGAAATTCCACTTGCTGCTGGCGGCGGGCCTGGTCTCGATCACGATCCTCTTGTTCATTCGGGACTGGCGGACCACGCTGATCGCCACCCTCGCGATCCCGACGTCGATCATTCCCACGTTTCTCTTCATGAGTTACATGGGGTTCACCCTTAATAACATCACGATGCTCGGCCTGATCCTGGCGATCGGCATCGTGATCGACGACGCGGTGGTGGTTCACGAGAACATCTTCCGCCACATGGAAGAGGACGGCATGGACGCGATGGAGGCGTCGATCCGCGGCACCCGCGAAATCGCCCTCGCGGTCATGGCGACGAGCCTCTCGCTGATCGTCATCTTCTTGCCGATCGCCTTCATGGGCGGGATCGTCGGCCGGTTCTTCTCAAGCTTCGGCTACACCGTCGCCTTCGCCGTGGCGATGAGCCTGTTCGTGTCGTTCACGCTCACCCCGATGCTCTGCTCACGGTTCCTCAAGCTCGAACCCGGCGAAGGCGGGCACGCCAAAAGCAAGGACGGGCTCTTCTACAAGCTCACCGACAACGCCTACGGCGTGGCCCTCCGCGGCGCATTGCGGTTCAAGCCGCTGGTCGTGATCATCACCCTGGTCGTCATCGGGACCACCCTGCCGCTTGGCGGAGCCGTCGGCTTCAACCTGATCCCCCGCGACGACCAGAGCGAATATGAAGTCTCGATCACCACGCCGGAAGGATTCAGCCTGGAACGCACGACCCGAGAGTTCAACGAGATCGAGGCGAAGCTCAAGGCCCTTCCCAGCACCGAGCACACCTTCATTCAGATCGGCCAGACCACCGGCGGTCGAGTCGTGAAGGGCGAAGGCGACGTCACCAACGGCACGATCTACGTGCGGATGAAGGATCTCGAAGAGCGTTCCTACACCCAGTTCGAGGTTCAACAGCAGGCCCGCGAGATTCTCGCCGAGTATCCCGACCTCCGCGCCAGCGTCAACGACGTCTCTTCGTTCCAGGGGGGACGCAGACCGCAGACTTTCCAGGTGAACCTCGCCGGCCCCGACCTGAATCAACTCGACATCTATGCCAAAGACCTGATCAAACGCCTCAAGCAAAAGCCGGGGCTCGTCGACATCGATTCAAGCCTCTCGCTCCGCAAGCCCGAGGTGCAGGTGATCGTGGACCGCGAGGCGGCGAGCGACCTGGGAATTCCCGTCGTCACCGTGGCCGACTCACTCCGCGTGCTGGTCGGCGGCCTGCCGATCACCAAGTTCCGCGACGGCGGGCAACAGTACGACGTCTGGCTCCGCGCTCAGGCGAATGAACGTTCGAGCACGAAGGAACTCTACGACCTGACCCTCCCTTCGCCGACGGTCGGCCTCGTGAAACTGACGAGCCTCGCCAAGCTGAAAGACGCGCGTGGGCCGACCGAGATCGAGCGCTACACACGCGAACGGATCGTGACCGTGCTCGGAAATCCCGACGGGGTGACACTCGGCGCTGCGGTCAACCGGGCGACCGAACTCGTCAAGGAGATGAACCTCGCCCCCGGCTACACGATCGTGTTCACCGGTCAGGCGAAGACTTTGGCCGAGACGGGCTATTACTTCGTGATCGCGTTCGTGCTTTCGATCGTGTTCATGTACCTGATCATCGCCGCCCAGTTCGAGAGCTGGACCCAGCCGGTCGCGATCCTGATGGCGCTCCCGGTCACGATCCCGTTCGGCCTGCTGTCACTGATCTTGTGGCGGACGCCGATGGACCTCTACGCGATGTTCGGCCTCTTCATGCTGGTCGGCATCGTCAAGAAGAACGGCATCTTGCAGGTCGATGCGACCAATCAGCTCCGTGTGCTCGGGATGCCGAGGCACGAGGCGATCGTCGAGGCCAACCATACGCGGCTCCGGCCGATCCTGATGACGACCGTGATGCTCGTCGCCGCCATGCTGCCGATCGCCTTCGGCCGAGGGCCGGGAGCCGGAGCGCGGGCAAGCATGGCGAAGGTAATCATCGGCGGCCAGATGCTCTCTCTGCTCCTGGCGCTCCTGGTGACGCCCGTGTTCTATGCGATCCTCGACATGTGGGTGAACTTCATCCGCGGCAAAGGGTTGAGATTCTCGGTCCAACCCGCCGAACCCCGCTTCGGGCCTCCGAACGTGAATGGAGAGTCGAACGGACAAGGGAACAGCCAGACGTATCATCCCGGGCGGGGTGTTGAGGCCGAAGTACCGAAGCGTCTCACCTGAACATGCGATGGATACTTGATCAATGATCAATTTCGGGCATGACATGATCGTCGGGCGCGGTCCTTCCGTCGATACTATCGAGAAAGGCCCGGTGGTCGGCCTTTGAATCCTTGGCGGGGGACTGAAGGGGACATCCTTAGTCCTTGCCGCAATTTAGGGGCCTTGCAGGGGACTGTGGGACCATGGGAGTAATTGGTGTCGGGAGTAATTGGTGTCACTTCCATTTGAGGCTAATTGGTGCCAGTTCTATTTCCTCGGGGCCTTCCTCAGTCACGGGCCGTACAAATCTTTGCGGTCGCCGAGCTTGACCAAGGTCACGAGCAAGAGGTCGTCCTTGATCGAATAGACGACCCGATAATTTCCGACCCGGATGCGGTAGAGATTGTCTTCGTCTGTTAGCTTTTTCACGTCTCGCGGTCGGGGATCTTCCGCCTAGAGCATGATCCGCCGCTCGATCCGGTCACGGACGTTTCCCTGCAACTTCCCGAATTGCTTGAGCGCGTGCGGAGTGAACTCAACTCGGTAGCGGGGTTCCGAAGGGGCCTCGCCAAGGCTCAATGGCCCGACTCCGCTTTGATGACCTGCTCCCAGGGAATTGTGCCGTGAACTTTCGCGGCTTCCAGCGCGGCCCTCGCTTCACGAACGTCGGACTCGTTCTCGATCCTCTCAAGGAATTCGAGTTCGTTGACGGGTACGATCGCCACGAGTTCGCCGCCCGGGCCGGTGACGATCACACGTCCGCCCCGTTGGACGAATTTGATGACCTTCGCGAATTTCTCGCGAACGGTTTTCTCCCTGAGCTTGATCTTCTCTCTCGCCATCGGTCCCCTCGCGAGTTCACGCCGTGGTTGAGCCCGTTTCACGGGACCATTTTACAGCGATTGGCGATCCGGAGCGAGCGAAGATCCTTTCGGGCCGGTGGGAGGGCGACTCCTCGCACACCGGCTTTCTCGTTAAAAAGATCAGGCCTTGTGACCGTGATTCGCCGCCAATCTCGGGTATTTCGCGGCCCAGCTTGTGGCTTTGACCGTGTGAACACTCGCCGCGACGGGGAGCGGACGGCTGTAGTCGTGCTTGGTGATCAACGTCACGTACGTACCGCCGACGATCGGGTTATCGCACGAGTCTTTGACCCCGTTGACCGTCAACTGGTAGTGGAAATGGATGTTCAAGTTCCCCGCGGGGATCAGGGTCACGGTGTTCTTGGTCGCGTCGTAGATCGCCGATTTCAGTTCGACAGGGTGCCTTGAGAATTTGCCGTTCCGGAAGGCGATCAGGATTTGATAGTTGGCGACATTCGTCGCCGTCGCGGGGTCCAGCGGCGCGG
>JAYUFP010000458.1:0-1694 GCA_043738665.1 Isosphaeraceae bacterium | reverse complement strand
CCTTGATCAATCATTGAGCGACGGCACCTACTTTTTGGGCGTCGAGCTTTTCGAGCGCCAGTCTCGCGCCGTTTCCTGGAAGTCCGTGCTAACTGCCGACCGCGACTGTGGTTGAATCCATTGGGCTGGTTGGAGGGACGACCGGGAACCACGCCGCGACGCGCCCTGGGTCCACGGAGGAACGGGAATTGCTTGGGAACCGGCATGACGAAGCGTTGTCGTTGTGAAGCCCGCGTGTCGCGGCGCGACTGATCTTAATGGCTTAATCTTAAGGTTTTCGTCGTCACTGTCGGGAGAATTTCGAAATAAAAAAAGGAAGAGAACCTTGACACCGGGGCCTGGATGTTTCTAATGAATTCCTCGTGTGATCTTGATGAAGGGCGAAGGCGCCGTTTCTGATGGATCAACGGGTGTTCACCTGAATTCTCCATTCCATGCGGATTGGGGGCCGGGACCGTGGACAACGCATCGATCCTCGACAAATCGGTTTCCTCAGCGTCACAAGTTCTCATCAACGTCGTAAGCACGGATAAGGTTCGTCGGTCATCGACCCCGAACATCCGTCTTAACCCCCGGGGTCAGCCGTGGGTTCCCACCCGTTCGGGGTTCCCACCCGAATCGAACTGAACCGAATCGCTCTGATCTGATCTGATCGTCGTCATCCCCGTTCCTTCCTTTCGGATGAGGAGTCGGTTATGTCACGTCTCCCGAGTCGTCGCGGTTTCACGCTCATCGAATTGCTGGTCGTGATCGCCATCATCGCGGTCTTGATCGCCTTGCTGCTCCCCGCCGTGCAGTCGGCCCGCGAGGCCGCCCGCCGCGCCCAGTGCGTCAACAACATGAAACAGATGGGCCTGGCGATCGCCAATTACGAGTCGTCCAACGGTTCGTACCCTCCGGGTCAGATTCTTTATAACGCGGCCGATGGCGGCGGTGCCGCGTGCGGCGGTTTCTCGAGCAGTCGCCAGTGGCAGGGCTTCGCCCTGATGCTCCCGTTCATGGAGCAAGCGCCGATCGCCAACGCCCTCAATTACAGCCTCGGCGTCGCCGGCGGCTGGGGCGGCGGGTCGGGCAAAGCGAACCGGACCGGCCTGCTGGCGGTGATCAATTCCTACATCTGCCCAAGCGACCTGCCGCTGGGCATCAATCCGACAGCGGCGATCGCCGGCGGGATCACCTCGAACGCCTATTCGCAAAGCTCGTACGCGCTGGCGGCGGGCACCTGGAACGTGGTGGCGTACTACTCTGGACCGGATTGCTGGCAGCAGGATCTCGGCAACGGCCCGTTCGACGACGGGTCGGTCTACCGGGTCGCCGCGGTGGTTGACGGCACGAGCAACACCTTCTTCGTGGGTGAGACCTCGCGGTTCCTCAACGACGCGGACAATTTCTTCAACGAGTGGACCCGCGGCGCGTTCTTCGGCTCGAACAACGGCGGGTCCAACCCCTCGACGCGTCCCCAGGGCCTGGCGTTCTCCGTGCCGACCCCGAACCAGCCGTTCCACCCTGGAGACTACTTCTCGGGAGGCTCGGACCCGCTGCCGCCGGGCACCGACTATCCCGACACGTCCGACTACAAGGCGTGGACCACCCCGGCACTCGCCCCGCATTACAGGACTTACGGCCAGTGGGGCTTCCGCAGCCGCCACCCCGCCGGCGTGAACATGGCGATGGGCGACGGCTCGGTCCGGTTC
>JAYUFP010000457.1:0-1695 GCA_043738665.1 Isosphaeraceae bacterium | reverse complement strand
CGGCACCTTGGCCACCGTTGTCGCGACGGTCGCTTTCTTTTCAGTGATCGGAATGCGAACGTTTCCAATGATGGCCCTGCTCAACCTCTCGCCGATCCTGTTCTTCGGAATCGCGCGAGTCGCCGGTCGCGAATCGCTTCGACCCTTGGCGCAATAAAAAGACCCGCAATTCAAGGGATTGACGGGTCTTCAAGTCTGTTCAAGTCGCTCGAAAGTTCAGGCGACGCCGCTGCCCGTGGTGGCGGGATTGGCCTTGGCCGCCATCCCCAGCGCTCCGGCCGCGTTCAAGGGCATGGCCTGCCAGTACTTCATGGTGATGTCACTGAGCGTCGTCTGGAGGGCGGCGTCGGCGGCTTGATCCTTGGTGGTGTCGGCGCCGCTCGTATAGTTGGTCGCGAACGTGTCGACCGCCGTCTTGACGCTTGCGACGTCCGCGGCGCTGATCGTTCCGTTTGAGGTCAGGCCGAGCATGTCGCCCATCGCCGGGCTGGGAATCGATGCCAGGTTGTAAATCCCGGCGCCCGGCACGGTGTTCGTCGTCGAGGCGTTGGGCCCGCTCAGCGAATTACCGAGCCCGTTCATCGCCGTCTGGAGCGTCTTCCACGCCGCGGCGTCCTGCGACGGATTCGCTCCCGACGTGTAAGAACTCGCGAACGTGTCCGAGGCCGTCTGGAACGCCGTCACCGCGTCCTTGGGGGCGATGTTGCCGCGGCTCCAGATGCTCAGCGCGACGTCCGAAAGCCGCGAATTCAAAGCCGTGGCCGCCGCGCTATCCTGAATGGAATTCGCGCCACTCGTGTAGTTCGTCGCGAAGGTGTCCACGGCCGACTTGAACGAAGCGACCTCGGAGGCGTTCAATGTCGCCCCGAACACTCCGGGCACCGGCGCCATCGCGGCTCCCGACACCGGGGTCGTCGGGGCACCCGTCACCGGGAGGAAGGTCGAAGCAACAGGGAACGGGTTGATCGAGTCGGTGGTGACCGCGTTCGTGGAGTTCGTCGCGACGAGTTTCGCGGCCGAGTTGATCGACGCCGCCGTGATGGCCGTCTGCGTCGGGGTCGGGGTCAGGCTCGAAAGCGGAGTCGTCGTGGTACGCGAGCCGTCACGCGACATGGGCGGGGCCTGGAAGGTTACCGGGGCGATCGGCTTGATGCGGGCGTTTCCGCGGCCGGTGTTGAGCCCGGGGATCCTGGAATTCACGGCACCGCTGTGGGCCTGAGTCGTAAAAGCCGTCACGACTGGACCGCCGGGAACGAGCTTGTCGGCTCGGACCCGCGTTGTGTGCTGGACCTGGGCGTGAATGCCATGCGACTTGTGGGTCGGCAGATAATGCGAGAGTCCGCTCATCAAAGCGCGGCCTTCGAGGCTCTCGATGCTCTTAAGCAGGAAGGTCTTTCGCGTTCTCTTGGCCATCACCCGCTCCCTCGTCGACAACGGCAACGACCGGCCTCCCTGGACGGTCTCCGACCCCGGGTTCCAACCCGTGCCGGTCCTCAATCATTCCAAGCATCGGCCCAAGAGGCTTCCCGTCTTGACCCATTTCCCCGAAAACCCCACCGAGCACAAACCTCCGGAACGTCCGGATCTACCGCTACGGGTGCGCCAACGGATTCCGGCGGATGAACGCGGCGGAAGCGGATCGACCGCGCCGGGCGAAGGTCTCCCGACCTTCGATTCCTTGGAGTGCCGGAGCTC
>JAYUFP010000456.1:0-15818 GCA_043738665.1 Isosphaeraceae bacterium | reverse complement strand
GCCGGGGCGAGGGCGACCGTCTGACGATTTCGCCCCGGCTCCCTTCATCCCGAGTTGATCTCCGTTTCGTTTGTGGAGATTCCAATGCTTGCCAAGGGGGGAAAGTAACGCAACCAAGTTGGGACAAATTCGACTTTCCCAAAGCGGCGGCAAGCCGCACGCCCTCCAAAGGCGACCCGCTTCTCCCTCTCAAGAGTCCCCCATGCGTTGGGCGCAGCCAGGTTGGTTGATTCTCCTGATCCTCGTGCCGCTGCCGTGGCTACTCTCGCGGGCGAAAGCACGTTTGGCCTGGCCGACTCTTGACGGCTTCGGCAAGGTCGGGCGCTGGTCCGCGCGGTTCAAGGCGGGACTTCCGATCCTCTTCCGTTGCGCCGCGATCACCTGCATCGTCGTTGCGATGGCAAGGCCGCAGACCGTCGGCGGACGGACGCGGGTTGCCGGGCAGGGGGTGGCGATCGTGGTGGCGGTCGATCAAAGTTCGAGCATGAACACACCCGACTTCCCCGATGGCCCCAACCGCCCCGCGCTCACCCGGCTCGAAGCCGCCAAGCGGACCGTCGCCCAGTTCATCGGCGGCAGGCCCGACGACCTCGTCGGCCTGGTCGTCTTCGCGAATTACCCCGACTTCGCCGGGCAATTGACCCTCGACCATTCGTTCCTGATCGACACCGTCGAATCCCTCAAATCCGCAAGACCCGGCGACGACGGCACGAACCTCGGCGACGCGATCGTCTGGGCGCTCGACGCGTTGAAGGACGCGACCCCGAAGAAAAAGGTCCTGATCCTCCTCACCGACGGTCGCAACGCCCCCGCCGTCCCCAAGCCGACCGACCCGCTCCAGGCCGCGCAACTCGCCAAGCGATTGCTAGTGACCCTGCACACGATCGCCGTGGGGAAAGCAGGGATCATCACCCTGCCGATCGATCCGATAACCAAGCTCGGCCCGTCGGCGGAGGTCGAAGGCCCCGACCACGAACTCCTCGCCAAGCTCGCCGAAGCCGGCGGAGGCAAGGCCTTCCTCGCCGCCGACGCCGGTTCGCTCGAAGAGGTTTTCCGGACGATCGACGCAATGGAAAAAAGCCCCGTGCGGGGAGAAGTCCACACGCGTTACCGCGAGGAGTTCGCCGGCTGGGCGGCCTTGGCCTTGGCGTTGATTTTCCTGGATCGGCTGCTGGCGGTGGGGTGGCTGCGGAGGTTACCGTAAAGGCATGAAGTTCCCCGTGGGATCCGCTGTTGCGGACCATGATTCATCCCGGTCTCGGCGCGAAGACGGTACGCAATAGCGGACCCTACGAATATGAGGAGTGAACACGTTCATGCAACTCGCCCGTCCCCAATGGCTCTGGCTCTTGGCCGTCGTGCCCCTCATGGCTCTGTGGGCCGCGTGGGGCAGGGTGCGCCGACGCCGCGACTGGGCGGCCCTGGGGTCTTCGGGCAAACCGCCTCGGGATGGGTCATTCCTCTGGCTGGCGGCCGTGGTTTTCCTTGCAACCGCCCTGGCCAGGCCGCGGTGGGGGGCGAGTGAATATCCGCCTCTCCCCGAGGGTCGCGACATCGTCATCGCGGTCGACGTGAGCCGGAGCATGGGGGCGGAGGATGCCGTTCCGGACCGCCTTGCCGTCGCGGTCGAGTCGGCCGAGAGCCTGGTGCGGGCACTGGGAAGATCGCCCGGCGACCGCGTTGCCGTGGTGGCGTTCGCGGGCCGGGGGGTGAGACGTTGCCCGTTGACCGAGATGCTTGGCGCGGTGGTCGACACGCTGCAACGCCTCGAACCCGGCGATGTCCGGCCCGGTGGGACCGACCTTGGTTCAGCTTTGGATGCCGCCCGCGAGGCCTTCGATGACCAGGACCATGCCGGGGGCCGTACCGTGGTGCTTTTCTCCGACGGCGAGGATCACCCCGACCACTGGCGGTCGGCCCTCGACCGCGTCAAGAACGACGCGATCATCGTCCACACCGTCGCCGTGGGCGACCCCGAGCGTGGCGCGGAGGTTCTTGATGACGCGGGCGACCCGCTCAAGTTTGAAGGCAAAACCGTCGTCTCGACCCGCACCGACAAGGCGCTCCGGACGATCGCCGAGGAGACCGGCGGGGCCTTCATTCCGCTCGGAATCACGAATACCGACATGGGCGCGCTTTATCGGTCGCGGATCGAACCGGTGGCCGCTTCCAGGCGATTGTCGAGGCGGACTCCCGAGCTTTCGGAACGCTTCGGCATTTTTTTATTGCTTGGTCTGACCCTGGCCGTCGCCGCGTGCCGGCCGACCCGGCGTCGGCGGTCGTTCGGGGCTCTGGGAAGGCACGCGTTCGGTGCGGCGGCCTTGTTGTGCTTTCTCGGAGCGACGGCCGGCGAAGACCCCGCCGCACTGATCGAGAAGGGCCGCGAAGACTATGTCGCCGGCCGGATCGAAGACGCACTTACGTCGTTCCGGAAGGCGATCGACCTGGCCCCGCGACGGGCCGTCCCCCGTTATGACGCCGCGGCGACCCTCTTCCGGCTCGGCCGGTTCGACGAAGCCGAAGTCCTTTACCGCGAGGCCCGCGAGTTCGCCCTGCCGCCTTTGCGGACGAAGATCGATTACGCCCTGGGCAACACGATGATCGCCCGGGGCGACATGGTCTCGGCGATCCGCTTTTACGACGAATGCCTCGCCTCGAAAACCCCGGGTGTCGATCTCGACCGAGTCCGGAAGGACGCCGCGGTCAACAAGAAGTTCGCCGAAGACCTGCTCCGCCGGAAGCCTCCCGACCCGAACGGGGAGCCGCCCGACGAATCTCCTCCCGAAAAAACCGAGAGTCGCGGACAGCCCTCCGCCGAGCGGAAAAAACCCGCGCCTTCTCCGACGAACTCCGGCGAGGAACCCTCGCCCGGCCTGCCGACGGGGCGACGGGGCCAGGGCGGGGCCGGGGGGGGCGGCAAGGCGCCTCCGCTCCCCGGGTCGCCCGAGGATCAGCTCGCGAAGGCGGTCGACGACGTCAAGCGGGCACGCTCTTCCAGGCTCCCGGACGACGAGATTCCCCACGACCCGGGCCCCTTCAAAGACTGGTGAACGCGCGTTGATCCCGACGATAATCACACTTTTCGCACTCATTGCGACCGCCCGGCAGCCGACCCCGACCGGGCCGACCGTGATGGCGAAGGTTCGGCCCGGCCCGGTCTTCGTCGGCCAGGGGGTCGAAGTCACGGTCGGGGTCGCCGGGACTACCGAACGTCCCCGGGTGACCGTCCCCACGTTGGAAGGCGCTTCGATCACGCTCAACGGCACCGAGCTTCGACCGATCAGCACGAGTGCGATCGGCGACCAGGTGTTCGGCCGGAATTTCTACCGGTTCCGTTACCGGGTCGTCCCCCGACGAGCGGGGACGTTGACGATCCCGCCGTTCCTGTCGTCGGTCGCGGAGAAATCAGGCGCGAGCACCCCTCTGAAAATCCAGGTGCGGGCGGTTCCGCAGGCGGGGCGGACCTCGGAGTTTCTCGGAGGCGTCGGCAACTTCGCGGTCGACGCGACGGCCGAACCGGCCTCGGTTCGACGGGGACAGGTGATTGCGTACCGGATCGAAGTCCGCGGCCCCGCGGCCTTGGGAATCAACGCCGCCCCCGCCTTGAAGCGGCTCCCGCGGGGTCTCGAGATCGAGCGTAAAGCCGACGTCGTTTCCGCTGATTCGGAGACGCATACGTTCGTATACGCGGTCCGGCCGACGGAAGCCGGCGGAATGACGATCCCCCCGGTGCGGATCTCGGCGTTCGACCCCGAATCCGAGCGTTATGTGACGCGGGTCGCGCCCGGGGTGCCGATCAAGGTCACTGACGTCGCGGCGTTCAACCCGGCTCGGGTGAGCGATCCCGAGCCCATCATACGGACCGCCGGCGAATCGCTCCCAAGGATTGTCGTCGCGGTGTCAACCGCCGCGCTGGCGGGCGTCGCGATCTTGATCCTGGGGATGCGATGGAAACGCTTTCGAGCAAAGCATTTACGCTCACGACGCCGGGTCGAGGCCGTCCGCGACGCGGGGTCCGATGCGGAACTCGCTCGCGTGGTCGCCGAAGCGCTTGTGGGCTACTTATCGCAGTCGGTCGACCGCGAGCCGGGGGCTTTGACGCCCGGAGAAGCCGAGGAGGGGGTCGAGAGGGCGACCGGTTCGGCCCCCCTCGCGGCAATGGCAAGAGAGGTCGTCGAACGTTGCGACGCCGTACTTTACGGCAATTCCGCGGCCGAGTCGATCGAACTCCGCAGGCAGGCGATCACCCTCTTCGAGACGCTGGTGGGAACTGCATAGACTGTAGGCTGGGCCATGACCCAGCCTACGCAAATCTCCGGGTCAATCGCCGTAGCCGACCCGCGCGATATAGTTCGTCGTCGAGAACAATTCGCGGAAGGCCGTGGCCTTGTTTTCCCGGCGTTGGGATTCGAAGCCCTCGATCTTCACGGCGGGGATCGGCTTGTTGATCAGGTTTTCGATCGCCGTCAGCGGTTCGCCCTGGTCGGGACAGACGAACATGAAGGCCATGCCGTCCTTGCCCATCCGGCCGGTCCGGCCGATCCGGTGGAGGTAATTCTCGGTGTCGTCGGGGATATCGAAGTTAATCACGTGGCTGATGCCTTCCACGTCGATCCCCCGGCCGACCACGTCGGTCGCGATCAGGATCGGGATGGTTCCTTCGCGGAAGCCCTTCATCACGCGGTTCCGCACGGTCTGCGCGAGGTCGCCGTGGATCGTCGCCACTCCAGGCACCTTGGGGCGAAGTCGCTCGCCGAGTTTCTCCGCCCCGCGCTTGGTGCGGGTGAACACGATGCACTGGCGGGGCTTTTCACTGTGAAGCAGCTTCACGAGCAGCTCGAACTTCCGGTCGTGTTCGACCGTGATATAGAACTGCTGGATCGTCTCGACCGACGGCTCGTCGCGCGAGAGGTTCAATTCCAGCGGCTCGAACATATATTTCTGGGCGAGCCTACGGACGTCCGAACTGATCGTCGCGGAGAGCAAGAGCGTCTGGTGGGGGTCCGGGACGCGCCGGAGAATCCGTTCGATGTCGGGCCGGAATCCGATGTCGAGCATCCGGTCGGCCTCGTCGAGGACGACGTGGAAAATATCGCCGAGATAGAGCGTCCTGCGCTCCATGTGGTCCATCACCCGCCCGGGGGTGCCGACGACGATGTCGACCCCGCGCTCGAGCGCGCGCAGCTGGCGTTCGATGGGCTCGCCGCCGTAGATCCCGCAAACGGCGGCGTCCTGACCGGTCGCGAGGTTTTGCAGTTCGACGACGATCTGCTGGACGAGCTCGCGGGTCGGCGCGAGGATGATCGCCTGGGGGCCTCGCCCTCGGGCTTCGAGCATTTCGATGAGCGGAATGCCGAAGGCGGCGGTCTTCCCGGTGCCGGTCTTGGCCTGGCCGATGACGTCTTTGCCGTCGAGCGCCTCGGGGATGAGGGCGTCCTGGATGGGGGAAGGGGTGAGGTAGCGGATCGCGTGTAAGGCCCTGAGCATGGCGGGGCTCAGGCCCATCGAGGAGAACCCGGCAGAGAGTCCCTCCACCATGGCACGTTGATGCAAACAAGCCTCCTTGGGGAGAATCAGCAGTAACGACATTCACCCGACACCATGCCGGGATGGTCTTTGCTTCGAGTTTCTTATTCCTCAAGAATATCGATTGACCGCATCTTCGTCAAAGTCATTAGCTTGGCGAAACGGGAAAGGTGAGAAGAACAGGGGGCGATCTTGGCCCGGACGCCGGCAAACGCCGACCCAAGTTGCGCCGGTCGACCCACGCTCCGAAAAAATTTGGGACGCCAAAGTTTGACTGTTGTCATTGGTTATGGAACGACCGGCAGGCTGAGTGTGAGTCCGGCCGGAAACGAGAATGGCGGATGCCGAATGACTCACGACGGATGAGGCGGACGGATCAGCGAACGATTTCGCGGGATTCCCGCGTCTTCTTATTTATTCGTCACCCGTCGTTCGTCATAAGTCATTCCTCTGACTCGGAAAAGCTCCCGAATCATCGCTGAGTCCTGAACGCATGGATCCCGAACGACTCGGACTTCTGATCGATCGCCACGCCGCCGCTCTGGAGCTTTTTGCGCGGCAGTGGTCCGACGAGCCCCAGGACGTGGTGCAGGAGGCGTTCGTGAGTCTCGCCGGCCAACCCGTGCCCCCGCTCGACCCCCCGGCCTGGCTGTTCCGGACCGTCCGCAATCGGGCGGTCAACTCGGGGATCGCCAGGAAGCGGAGGCGCCGCCACGAGGCCAACGCCGCCGGGTCGACCGAACCCTGGTTCGAGCAAAACCCGGAGTCCGTCGCCGACATCGACCCCGATTCGGCCCGGGAGGCGCTCGCCTCGCTGCCGATCGAGCAGCGCGAGGTGATCGTCGCCCACCTCTGGGGCGGCCTCACGTTCGCCCAGATTGCCGAGCTTGCCGGGCTCTCATCCAGTTCCACGCATCGGCTTTACCACGCAGGGCTGTCGGCCTTGAGAGAACGCCTGGGGGTGCCATGTCGCAAGAACACGTCTCGCCGGATCCCGAACTGAAGGCGGTCGAGTCGGCCCTGGGGGCGCTCAAACCGTCGCCGAGCCGGATCGATCGCGACCGCGTGATGTTCCTGGCCGGACAAGCCCAAATGCGTCGTCGTGTGACCGGCTACCGGACCTGGGTCGCGGTCGCCGCCAGTCTCGGGCTCGTCTCGCTGGTCGAGGCCGGGCTGCTGGCTCGTCGTCCGGAAGTGGTCGAGCGGGTGGTTTACGTCACCAGACCCGACATTTCGCCGGACACCGCCCCTCCCGACCGCCTCATGGCCGAACGCGATGTTCCGACCGAACCACGGCGGTCGGGGGGCGACTTCGCCCTCGCGAAGCGGACCCACGACGCCCTGACGGCGCAGTTGCTCCGCGACGGCCTCGATGCCCTGCCCGCCTTGCCGACATCCTCGTGGGGCGGCCACGGGCCGTCACCGGTTTCTTCCCATCAGTTGTTGAAAGAGGAGCTTCGCAAGATGCTCGACCCTGGAGGCCCTTCATGAGACGATCGATCGCCCTGCTCGTCCTGGCGACGGCCTGCCGTCCCGCGACGGCGACCGCGCAGCGTCCGCCCGACGCGCCGCCCATCACGATCACCCTGCGGCCCGCCGCCGAGCCGATCCCCGCGCTGAAGTATCGGCTTGTTCCCGAGCGGAGCGCGCTCGTCCCCGGCAACGCCGCGATCTTCTATCACCGCGGCATCGAGTTCATGATAGGGACGCGGATGAAGCGCGCCGACCCGAAGCGGAGCGATTCCGCGTCGACCATCGCCGACGAACGGGAATACTCCCTGTGGAACAGTTGCCCGATCACCGAGATCCCGCGAGACAAGGCGGCCAAGGTGCTCGAAGCCTATAAACAGGCGTTGAACGAAGTCGAACTCGGGGCGGTCCGGGCGAATTGCGACTGGGAACTTGACCGACGGACCGAGGGCGTTGAACTCGTCATTTCCGAACTTCAGGAAATGCGGTCGATGGTCCGACTTGTGTCGCTCAAAGCCCGGATGGCGGTCCTCGACGGCAAGACCGACGGGGCGATGCACTGGATTCAGACCGGCATGGTGATGGGAAGGCACGTCAGCCAGGGGCCGACACTGATCGGGTATCTCGTGGGCGTGGCGATCGACTCGGTGATGGCGCAATGCCTGGAAGACTTGATCCAGGCCCCGGGAACCCCGAGCCTTTACTGGACGCTCGCCGACCGGCCGAAGCCGTTCTTCGACATCAGGGAATCTCTCGAAGGGGAGCGGTATCTCCTCGAAAAGGAACTCCCGGGTCTTCGCGCTTTGGACGACGGCCCCTGGGGCCTCGAACAGGCGCGAAAGTTCACGACCGAGCTGCAGCATAAGCTTTACGCACTCGCGTCGGGCTCGGCGTTCCCTGGCGAAGATTCCTTGCCTGCGGCGGGCCGACGGTTGGGCGTCGCCGCGATGAGTGCCAAGATTTATCCCGAGGCCAGCCGCGCCTTGATCGCCAGGGGGCTTCCGAAGGAACAGGTCGAGGCGATGCCGGTCGTGCAGGTCGCCGCGCTCTACTGCTATCAGGAGTACAAGCGCCTTCGTGATGACACCTACAAGTGGATGAACCTGCCTTACTGGCAGTCTCACGAGGGGCTCAGCCGGAACCAAATGCTTACCGTGGAACAGAAGCGCGCCAACCCCCTCCTCTTCATGTTCCGGCTGCTCGACTCACCGCTGAACTCGGTTCAACTGGCGAGTATCCGGGTCGACCGCAAGCTCGACATCCTCCAATGCGTCGAGGCGATCCGCCTCCACGCCGCCGCCAACGGGGGCAAGCTCCCTCCGACCCTCGACGCGATCAAGGAGGCCCCGACGCCCCCCGACATCGCCAGCGGCAAGCCGTTCGATTACCAGGTCAACGGCGACTCGGCCACCCTTTCCGCCCCCATCCCCCCGGGTGCTCCCGATCACCCGTCTTTCGGGCTCAGGTATGTGCTGAAACTTGCCAGATGAGCGCGTTTCGCACGATAAGGATATGGACTCGGGTGAAAAATGAGCCGACGCGAAACCGTGAGACGATCGCCCTCTCCCCGGCTTTGCGGGGAGAGGGATGGGGTGAGGGGTTTGCGGTGACTCGGTTCGCCGACCGAGATCGTCCGTTCGGCGGACTGATCCCCCGCGAAGCCCTGGATTTCAAGCCGATGACAGGCAATCTCATTTGGCGAACCTCCCCAATGACGTCGAACCCAGCCCCTCACCCCTCCCTCTCCCCGCAAAGCCGGGGAGAGGGCGATCGTCTCATGGTTTCGCGTCGGCTTATGAGATCACCCGAGTCGATTTCCCTTGTCCTTCTCTTGCCGAGGCGTTCCAAGGGACGGGGAAGACAGCGCAACGAAATCAGGAGGAACGCCCAACGTCGTCAATACCAAATTTTCATCAGCCCACCCCGACCCTCTCACCGCAAAGCCGGGGCGAGGGCGACCGTTTTAGGATTCGTCCCAGCAGGAGGATCGCAAAGCAGTCCTTCTCCCGGTGGGAGAAGGATTAAATGCCGGACTTTGCAATCCTCCTGTACGTCCCGGAGCGTTTCTTTACTTTCATGAATCCCAACCCCGTGGAGAACCGCGATGTTGCTCTCGATCCCCTTGGCCGCGCTGATGACCTTGGCGTTGCCCCCACAGGCCCGGGACGAAACCGCGAAGGCGGCGTCCGTGGCCTCTTTCGTCGGTGAGGAGGTCGCCGTCGTCGTTCACGCGGACCTCGCGAAATTGGACGTCCAGACGTCTCTTAAACGGACCCTGGGCAAAGCCGCGGACGACGCGGAATTGGACGGCCCGATCAAGGCCGTCAGCGGCTGGGTCGACGGGTTGAAGAAGGCGGGCGCGAAGGACTTGTTCATCCTCGTCGACCCGACCGACATGCCCGGTTACCCGACCGCCGTCGTACCGCTGGTCGGCGGGGGTGACGCCAAGGCGATCACCGCCGTCTTTCTCGGCGAAGGGGCGAACGTCCCGTTGCGTTGGCCCGCGTGTGAAACGATCCGCAACGCGGTGGTCGCCGGCACCCCGGCGGCCCTGGCACGCATCAAGAACGCCAAAGCCGTCGACCGCCCCGAGCTTGCCGCCGCGCTCAAGGCCGGTGGAGACGCCGCGATCCGGGTCGCGGTCGTCCCCAGCAACACCCAGCGCAGGGCGGTCGAGGAATCGATGCCCGCGCTCCCCCCACAGCTTGGCGGCGGGCCGATCTCAAACCTCTCGCGGGGAATGACCTGGGCCTCACTTTCGCTCGCCTTCGACCCGACGCCGATGCTCCGGTTCGCGGTCCAGGGCAAGGACGCCGACTCGGCCAAAGCCATCCAAAAGCTCCTCCAAAACGGCCTCACCTTCGCCGCCGCGGAGAGCCGCGACAACCCACGGGTGGCCGAACTCTCCGGCGCGATCGGGGCGATGAAACCGGAGCTTCAGGGAGACAAGGTTACCCTGGAGGCCGACCTCGGGAAGACCGCGGCGCTGGTCTCCGTGCCGCTCGCTCAGGCGCGCGAAGCCGCTCGGCGCACCCAGTGCGTCAACAATCTGAAGCAGATGGGTCTGGCGATGCATAATTATCTCTCAACCTATAACACCTTCCCCCCCGCGTTCACGAAAGGGAAGGACGGCAAGCCGCTGTTAAGCTGGCGGGTCCACATCCTGCCGTATCTCGAACAGCAAGCGCTCTACAAGGAGTTTCACCTCGACGAGCCCTGGGACAGCGAACACAACAAGCCCCTCATCGCCCGGATGCCGACGATTTACGCCTGCCCGAGCGGCAAGGCGGGCGAAGGGAAAACGTGCTACCTGACGCCGCGAGGACCCGCCACGATCTTCCCCGGCGCGGAGGGCGTTAAAATTCAGGACGTCACCGACGGCACCTCGAATACCTTACTCGTGGTCGAAACGAACGACGACGCGGCGGTCATCTGGACCAAGCCCGACGACTGGGAGACGGCTCCCGCGCTCAACCTCAAATCGCTCTTCGGCCATCATCCCGGCGGAACGGAGGTCGGATTCGCCGACGGCTCGGTCCGATTCATCAAGGACACGATCGCGGCGAAAATCCTTGAAGCCCTGCTGACCCGGAACGGCGGTGAGGTGATCAACCAAGACGATTTCTGAACGGTAAGTTCTCCGGAGCTAAGCCTCGCGGACGTCCGCGGGGCTCAGGCCGGCGTGGACTTCGCTTACGTGTTTTTCCGTATCTCATCAGCGACTCGCCGTATGCTTTCAATAAGCATCTGAAAGCTTTTGGATTTATTTTGATCAGGCCTCATGAACATACCCATATTTCGCGCGCCGGAGACTTTCTGGAACTGAGGCACGAGTCGTTGGATCTCGGCCGAAGGTCGAACCACCGCGTCAGGATTGCGAAATTTCGCTTTCGCTCCAATCTTGCTCAACGCTTCGTTCTCAAAACACTCGGCTAAGGCTTCAGGGTCACCGAGATACCATGCCTCGAGCTCTTGGCAGGCGATGCGCACCGTGACGTCTTTCCGAGAGCGATTATCGCATAACTTAATTAGTTTTTCCTTCAACGCCAAACAGTCGTTACCGTCGTTGTCTCGAAGGAGATGAATCGAGCGTCGGGGTCACGCCAGGCTTTTATTTTTCTGGGAATGCTCTTTTCCAAATCCTGCTTGCCCTCGTGTGGTATGCAGAGGAACGACAGGTCCGGAAAAAATCGGGGCAGGAGTGCTTGAAGTAGCGCCTGCATGGACAATTCTTCGAGCAGAAAAACGATGCGTCTCATCAAGGGTTCGCTCCTTCGAAGAGACCCTGCTTCCAAAGAGCGCCCGGCATGTCGCCTTCCGCCACGAGAGCTTTGAGTTGGTCGTTTTGCGAAGCCCGTTGCACTGTCGTAAAGCCGTCCTTTTTGACGAGCCAGTAAATCTCTTCCAGTTTCGCACCGTTCAAAAAATCGGGGGAGTGTGTCGAAACAAAGACCTGGCCGCCAAGTCGGGCATACTCTCGGAATTCCTCAACGAGCTCTCGAAGGAGATCGGGATAAAGTTGATTTTCAGGCTCTTCAATGGCAAGCAAAGGGTGAGGCTTGGGGTCATGAAGTAGTATCAGGTAGGCAAACATCTTGATCGTGCCATCGGAAACGAAGCGAGAGATGAAAGGATCCTTAAAAGAACCGTCCTGAAAGCGGAGAACGAGGCGTCCGTCCTCGGTGGGTTTCGCCTCCACCGAGCTCACGCCGGGCACTCGCCGTTTCATGATCTTGAGGACCTGGTCGAATTTCTTCCGATGGTGCTCGAAGAGATACTGGGCCACCAAGGCCACGTTATCGCCGCGCGCCGAGAGATGCTCGGCATAACCGGCTTCGGCGCTGGGGCGGGCCTCGCTGACGTGAAAGTCTGAGATGTGCCAGTTCTCGATAAGACTGCGAAAATCCGCCACGACAGGGAATTCTTTGAACTGCCCCAATCCCTTGATGGCCAGCACGCTGGGATCGTCCAAGACGTACTCTTTTCGTGCTTCCTGAACACCCTCTTTTTTGCCGTATTCCTTCTGGTTGGTTATCGCGGTGCCTTTCCCCTTTGTGAAGTCAACAAAATGCCAGGGTTTGCCCGTCTGACCGCGCCGAAATTTCAGGATTTCGCGCTGGACGACGATCCGTCCTCCGTCGTTCGCGATCTCGAGTTGGTACGTCGCGAGCGGCCCGTCTTTCTCACGAAACTTAACGGTAAGGCCGATTGCTCCCGTCTCACCTCGGCTGATCAATTCGCGAAATCCTCCGCGCTTCGTCACGGCCGATGTCACGTTATGCGTGAGCGCGTCCTGAAGAAAGCTGAATACGTCGAACAGAGTCGATTTACCCACGCCGTTGGCTCCGACGAGAACCATCAGGCGCGGTAGGTTCTCAAACCTCGCATCACGGAACAATCGGTAGTTTTTGATCTCGATCGCTTCAATCTGCATGACTCACTCCTTTTGCCCCGGACATCGTAGACTTTCTCTCTCGTGCTGAAAACCTGGGGGCGAATGGTTTTTCGGTTTCTCCTTGTAGACAACTCTTTCGAATGCAAGTCGATGGGGTTTGAGGGCGCGTCCTCTTGACCCGTCATCTCCGCGACGCGCCCGGACTCGCCTGTTTTCCAAGCCCGGTGATCGGTGGGGTCGGTCGTGATCCAACAAAAAATCAACGGCATTGCTCCGACCGCTCGAATCCTTCATAATTGCGTCTGACTTCCTAAAGTTCGCTCCCGCCGAATCTCTCCACCACGGCCGCCTCCGCGACCCAAGGAACCGACGTCATGACCGAGCCGAAACCGAGCCCTTCGCGGCGAACCTTCCTCAAAACGACGGGCGGAGTCGCCGCGGTGTCGGCCCTGTCGCAGGTCGCGATCCCGGCCGTCCATGCCGGTGAAGACAACACGATCCGCATCGCCCTGATCGGCTGCGGCGGTCGCGGGACGGGGGCCGCCGACAACGCGCTTTCGACCAAGGCCGGGCCGGTCGAACTCGTCGCCATGGCCGACGTTTTCGAGGACAAGCTCAAAAAGAGCTACGACGAACTCACCGAGTCGCACGGCAAGCGGGTGAACGTCCCCGAAGACCGCCGGTTCCTCGGTTTTGACGGCTACCAGGCGGCGATGGACTGCCTTCGGCCCGGCGACGTGGCGATCTTCGCCACCCCGCCGGCTTTCCGCTGGGTCAATTTCGGTTATGCGATCCGCCGCGGCCTGAACGTGTTCATGGAGAAGCCAGTCACGGTCGACGGCCCCACCACCAAGCGGATGATCGCGCTGGGTGAAGAGGCCAAGAAGAAAAACCTGAAGGTCGGCGTCGGCCTCATGTGCCGCCATTGCGATGCCCGCGCTGAGCTACACAAGCGGATCAAGGACGGCCAGATCGGCGACATCATCCTGATGCGCGCCTACCGTCAGACCGGGCCGGTCGGCTCGGCGCTGTGTCCCCCCAAGCCCGAGGGGATCACCGAGCTGATGTACCAGATCCGCCGGTTCCACGGCTTCCTCTGGGCCAGCGGCGGCTGCTTCAGCGACTTCCTGATCCACAACATCGACGAATGCTGCTGGATGAAGGACGCCTGGCCCGTGAAGGCCTCGGGAACCGGCGGCCGGCAGTATCGCGAAGGGTACGTCGACCAGAACTTCGACACGTATTCAGTCGAGTATACGTTCGCCGACGGCACCAAGCTGATGCTCGAAGGCCGGAACATGGACGGCTGCGAGCAGACCTTCGCCAGCTTCGCCCAGGGGTCCAAAGGCTCGGCGGTGATCTCGTCGAACTCGCACACCCCGGCCCGCTGCAAGACGTTCAAAGGCCAGAACATGGCCCGCCGCGACCAGATCTGGGCGTACCCCGGCAAGGAGCCGAATCCCTACCAGCTCGAATGGGACCACCTCATGGACGCGATCCGAAAGGACACGCCCTACAACGAGGTGAAGCGGGGCGCCGAGGCCAGCCTGGTCACTTCGATGGGACGCATGGCCGCTCACACCGGGAACGTCATCACGTTTGAGGACATGCTCAACTGTCCCCACGAGTTCGCCCCGGACGTCGACCGTCTCTCGTACGATGCCCCCGCTCCGCTCCAGATCGACTCGTCGTCGGGTCACTACCCGTGGCCGCAGCCGGGTCTGTTGAAGGACCGGGAATACCTGGGCTGAGTGACGGTTTGGGGAGTGTGGTCGTCGTAGGGTGGGTCAGCGTGGCGCAACCCATTAAATATCAACGTTTGTTGAAATGCAAGTTGCGCCACGCTGACCCACCCGACATTTCGCATCCGGGCACTCGATCAGGGCTTGGGTTCTTCGAACTTGAGCTTGCCGTAGTCTTCATGCCGGTGAAAACTCGGCTGGGTGAGCGGGGCCGAACTGAAGAGGGTGGGCGCTGTGCCTTCGGGGCCGTAGTCGTACCGGCAGATCGCGAATTTCCAGGCGTCGCCGAGCTTGGGACGGCCACCCGTCGAAGCGAAGGCGGTCCAGGGGATGCGGCCTTCCACGGTCCAGCCTTTGTCCTTGTCGCCGGGCTTGTCGAGGGTTCCATCGACGACCGCGACGACGGTCATTCCCAGGCCGGGGAGTGCGCTGAAGTCACCAACCTTCGCCCCTCTCTCGGGGAAGGCGACCTCGAACATGACCCCTTTGGGGTTCGACTGGAATTCGTAGTACGCAGGCTTATCCGAGTCGGGCTTGAAGAACATTTCGAAGACGTCGCCGTTCCAGAGGCTGTCGTTGTGCTTGGTGCCGAACGACCGCATTTCCTGGTCGGTCATCTCGCCGGCGAAGTAAAGCCCCTCGTTGTCCCAGAGGAGCTTGACGCGGGTTCCTTTACCGTTGTCGACCCCTTTCCAGAACGCGGGGAATCGGTCGATGACGGCGGCGTCGGCCCAGGCGGGGTCGTCGAGCTTGCCGTCGAGTTTCGGGGCGGTTTTCGTCCAGCGGCAGACCGCCTCGCGGGTCACGGGGGGCTCTTCGGCGATCGCCGGATGGATTCCGCAAACCGCCAGCGCGGCAAGTCCTAAAAGGCTTCGGCGAAAGCAACTCACGGGGGAACTCCTTCGAGGCTGGGGACGTGATCAAAGCGGTTCGCGGCCCCGAGGATAGTGGGTGCCCGACCTCCGGGCAACCCTGCGGTTTCTCGACCCGCATTGACCGATCCGCCGCGAAGCGCGACAATCCCGACCGGACGGAGACCCCCCCGGGGAGAAAAGCGCAGTCCGTCGAGGAGCCGGCAAAGGAATGCCCGACCGTCGATTCACTTGGATTCTGATCACGCTGGCCGTCGTGGTGCGCGCCGCGGCCGTGCTCGGCTTGCAGAGCCACACCCTACCTCACAGCACGTACGAGCACGGCGAGATCGCCGCGAATCTGCTCGCCGGGCGGGGATTCTCTGTTAAATTCCTTGGCGCCGAGGGGCCGACCTCGCAACAGGCTCCGGTTTATCCGTTGATTGTTGCGGGGGCTTATGCACTGGGCGGAGTCGAGACGCCGCGCGCCCTTCTCATCTTGGAACTCGGGCAGGCGATTCTGGGCGGAATGCTGGTGATGGGCGTTTTGCGGCTCGCGAGGGAAGTCGCGCCGGGGTCTCACTGGGTTGCTCGAGGGGCCGGCGTAATCGCGGCCTTGCACCCGACGCTTGTTTACTCCGCGACGCACGTCCAGGTCGCCGGTCTCGCCGCGACTCTGATGACATTCAGCCTCGCCGCGGCCTATCGGACCGGTCGCGCAGGGAGTCTTCGCGGGACTTTTAAGACGGGCCTCTGGCTAACGTTTCTTACTCTGACTGATCCGATTTTGGGTCTTTCCATGGTGGGGGCATGTTGGGCCGTTGCTTTGAGTCG
>JAYUFP010000455.1:0-5470 GCA_043738665.1 Isosphaeraceae bacterium | reverse complement strand
TCCCTCCTGGCGAAAGAATTGAGCCGACTCAAGACGCTGTTCCGGGCGTTCCGCGACGTGGCCTGGGAGCACGACGAATCGCGGAACGATTCCCATCGGCTGGCCGAGGAATCGAAAGAGCATCTCGCGATCGTCGAAGGGTTGGCGGCGGGCGACGCGCGTGCCGCGGCGCAAGCCATGTCTAAACATATTATGAACGGTGCCAAATACTGGAGTCGGGTCCTGCGGGACGGCTCCGCGCGGGTCGCGCCAAGGGGCGCGGTCTGATGGGTCACGCGCTGAACGGAGCCTCCACGATGAGTCGACCTCGCAAGACGATTGGAACCGATCACGGGCCTGCGCGACGAGTGCGTCTCGCCATGTTTTCGTGGTTCACGGTCCTCGCGACCGCGGGAACCGCACCCGCGAACGAGCCGACGAAGCCCTCGCCGGGGCCAAAGCCGGAATACAATCGCGACATCCGGCCGATCCTGGCTGAAGGCTGCTTCCGTTGCCACGGACCCGACAGCGCCAGCCGCAAGGCCGACCTCCGGCTCGACAAGCGCCAGGGCGCCGTGGATTCCGGCGCGATCGTTCCGGGAGACGTGAAAGGCAGCGAGATCCTTCAGCGGATCAATTCGACTGACCCCGACGAAGTCATGCCGCCGCCTTCGACGAAGAAGACGCTGACGGCCGAACAGAAAGCGATGCTTACGCGTTGGATCGCTTCGGGAGCCGAATACCAGCCGCACTGGTCGTTGATCGCGCCGAAGCGTCCCGCGCTTCCCGTCGTGAAGGACGGCAACTGGGTCCGGAACCCGGTCGACCGTTTCATCCTCGCGACGCTCGAATCCAAAGGGCTGAAGCCCGCCCCCGAGGCGGACCGTCGCACGCTCGCCAGACGCCTCAGTCTCGACCTGACCGGCTTGCCTCCTGAGCCCGAAGTCGTCGACAACTTCGTGAAAGACACGGCGGCCGATGCTTACGAGCGGCTCGTCGACCGTTTCCTCGCGTCCGATCGTTGGGGCGAGCACCGTGCGCGTTACTGGCTCGACGTCGCCCGGTACGCCGACACGCACGGGATTCACTTCGACAACTATCGCGAAAACTGGGCCTACCGCGAATGGGTCATCAAGGCTTTCAACCGCAACATGCCCTTCGACGCCTTCACCGTCGAGCAACTCGCGGGCGACCTTTTGCCGAACCGAACCCTCGACCAGCAGATCGCCTCGGCGTTCAACCGTTGCAACATCACGACGAACGAAGGGGGGGCCATCGCCGAGGAATACGCCGTCCTCTATACGAGAGACCGTACCGAGACGACGTCGCTGGTCTGGCTCGGACTGACCGCGGGCTGCGCGGTCTGTCACGACCACAAGTTCGACCCCCTCAGCCAGAAAGAGTTCTACTCCCTGGCCGCGTTCTTCAACAACACAACCCAGAACGCGATGGACGGGAACATCAAGGACACGCCCCCCACCGTGTTCGTCCCCCGGACGCAAGACAAGCCGCGCTGGGACACGATCGAGAAGGATCTGGCCCGCGTCAAAGCCGAGTCGGAAGGGCGCCGCGCGGGAGCCCGCGGAGAGTTCGAGAAATGGCTCGCCGATCCCTCGACCGGGTCGATCGCGTCGTCAGTCCCGGCGCTGGGTCTGAAACTGCTGGTCCCGCTCGCCGAGGGGGCGGGCACGACCGCGTCCGTGGTGCAGGGCGGGACGTGGAAACAGGCGGAACTCGGCGACAAGGCCGTCTGGGTCGCGGGACAACTCGCCGCGAAAGCCCTCCAGTTCAAACCGGGCGTGAAGTTCCAGGTGGCTGACGCGGGCGATTTCGAGAAGAACCAGGGGTTCTCGTACGGAGCCTGGGTGAACGTGCCCGCGGGAGCCCGCCAGGGGGCAGCGCTCGCCCGGATGGACGAGGCTAACGACTATCGCGGCTGGGACCTCTGGATCGAGAACAACAAAGTCGGCGCTCACATCATCAACAAGTGGCCGGACGACGCCCTCAAGGTCGTCAGCAAGACCCAGATCCCTTCAGGCAAATGGTCGCACGTCTTCATCAGTTACGACGGGTCCGGAAAGGCTTCCGGCGTTAAGGTTTTCATCGACGGTCGGCCGCAACCCGTTGACGTCGTCGAGGACCGCCTGAAGAACACGATCCGCAACGACACGCCCCTTCAGTTCGCCCAGCGAAGCAGCCCGAGTTCGCGGATCGACAATCTCGCCCTGCAAGACGTTCGTGTCTACGATCGGACGCTCAGCGAGGCCGAAGTGACTGCGATCGTTCAGGTTCCGCGCGTTCTCTGGCTGGCCTCACAAACCAAGGCCAAGCGAGCGGAGGCTGAGACGAACGAACTTTTCGACTTCCACCTCAACGCCCGCGACCCCGTCTTCCAGAAACTGGCATCAACCCTTGCTTCACTGCGACAAGAACAGGCCGCGCTTCGTGCGACCGGCACCATCGCACACGTGATGCAGGAGAAGAGCGAAGCCGCGATGGCCTACTTGCTCTACCGCGGCGAGTACGACAAGCGCCGGGATCCGTTGAAGCCGAGCACGCCCGACGCATGGCCACCGTTCCCCTCGGAGTTACCCGCGAACCGGCTCGGCTTCGCGAAGTGGCTGCTCCTTCCCGACCAACCGCTCACGGCACGCGTGACCGTGAATCGATTCTGGCAGGACGTGTTCGGGACCGGCATGGTGCGAACCTCCGGCGACTTCGGCGTCAGCGGCGAATTGCCCAGTCACCCGGAGCTTCTTGACTGGCTCGCCGTCGACTTCCGTGACGGCGGGTGGGACGTCAAGAAACTGATCCGGCTTTATGTGACGTCGGCGACCTACCGACAGTCGGCGGTCAACACGCCCGAGAAACTCGAAATCGACCCGCAGAACCGGCTCCTCTCGCGAGGCCCCAGGTTTCGCATGGACGCCGAGATGGTCCGCGACCACGCCCTCGCGTCGAGCGGGCTCCTGGTCGACAAACTCGGCGGCCCGAGCGTGAAGCCCTACCAGCCTGAAGGGGTCTGGGAGGCCGTGGCGATGATCGGCAGCAACACACGCGACTACAAGCGCGATAGCGGCGAAAACTTGTACCGTCGCAGTCTCTACACCTTCTGGAAACGCAGCGCGCCGCCCGCCTCGATGGACATCTTCAACGCGCCGAGCCGCGAAGTCTGCACCGTCCGCCGCGAGCGAACCAATACCCCGCTCCAGGCCCTCGCCACCTTGAACGACCCGCAACTCATCGAAGCCGCGAGGCGTCTCGCCGAACGCGTGTTGTCTCAGGGCGGAGCGACCGAGGAAGGCCGATTCGAGTTCCTGGCGAAACGTGTGCTTTCCCGTCCGTTCAAGGCCGAGGAAGAGAAAATCATCCGCGAGTCTCTCGCCGAGCTGGCGGCCTTCTACAAAGGCCATTCCGCCGAAGCGAAGGAGCTGATCACCGTGGGAGAATCGAGGCCCGACCCGCGTCTCGACGCCGCCACCCTTGCCGCCTGGACGATGGTGACCAACGAGATCATGAATCTCGACGAAGTCCTCTGCAAATGACCGCGTAACGTTCGTTCTCTTGAAAACATCAACGGCCGGGGCGATCAGCGACTCGGCCTTTTTCCGCCCGAACGGGGTGATTCATGAGCCATCTTGACGACTACGTGCGTTACGAGACGCGTCGACAGTTCTTCAGCAAGGGTTCCAACGCCGTCGGCTGGGCGGCGCTCGCCTCGTTGATGGGGGATTCGCTCAAAGGCGTCTCCCTCGGCGCGGAATCCGTCCAAGGGGCCGCCGCCGCGAAAAAGGCGATGACCCATTTCGCCCCAAAAGCGAAGCACGTCATCTACCTGCACATGGTCGGCGGTCCATCCCAGATCGACCTGTATGACTACAAGCCCAAGATGCAGGAATACTTTGATAAAGACCTCCCCGAATCCATCCGCAACGGCCAGCGCCTCACCACGATGACCTCCGGCCAGAAGCGGTTCCCGATCGCCCCCTCGAAGTACAAGTTCCGGCAGTACGGCCAGAGCCGGATGTGGGTGTCGGAACTCCTGCCCTACACCGCCAGGATGGTCGACGACATGTGCTTCATCCGCACGATGCACACCGAGGCCATCAACCACGAACCCGCCATCACCCTGATGCAGACGGGCAACATGGTCACGGGACGCCCTTGCCTGGGCTCTTGGGTCTCGTACGGGCTCGGTTCGAGCAATGAGAACTTGCCGACGTTTGTCGTCCTTGTCGCCAAGCCTTCCAACACCGAGCAAGTTCAGGCGATCTCGGCACGGTTGTGGACGTCGGGATATCTTCCGGGAGAACACGCGGGGGTCTCGTTCCGCTCCGGCGGCGACCCGATCCTTTACCTCAACAACCCGCCGGGCGTCCCCGCCGAGGTCCGTCGCCGCACTCTCGACGGCCTTCGGTCCCTCAACGAATTCAATTACAAATCCCTGGGCGACCCGGAAACTCACACGAGAATCCAGCAATACGAACTCGCCTTCCGGATGCAGGCGAGCGTCCCCGAACTGACCGCCATCGAACGCGAACCCGCAGGCACTTACGCGCTCTACGGCGAAGAGGCCAAGAAGCCGGGGAGCTTCGCGAACAGCGTCCTCCTGGCGCGGCGGATGGTCGAGCGAGGGGTTCGGTTCGTGCAGATCTATCACAACAACTGGGATACCCATGGAAACGTCGCCGGCCGACTTCCCGACCAGTGCAAGGACGTCGACCAGGCGTGCTGGGGCCTGATCCAGGACCTCAAACAGCGCGGGCTTTACGACGAAACACTCGTCATCTGGGGGGGGCGAGTTCGGACGCACGATTTACTCGCAAGGCGGTCTGACCAAAGAGAATTACGGCCGCGACCACCACCCGCGCTGCTTCACCATGTGGATGGCAGGCGGCGGCACCAAGCCCGGCACGGTCCACGGCGAGACCGACGACTTCTCGTACAATATCGTGAAAGACCCGGTTCACGTCCGCGACTTCCACGCGACCGTGCTGAAACTGCTGGGGTTCGACCACCAGAGGTTCACGTTCCGCACGCAAGGGCTGGATGGCCGATTGACGGGGGTCGAGCCCGCACACGTGGTGAAAGACCTGCTGGCGTGAACCTTTGGTTTTCAATCCGTGCCATGCTCCGCGGTACAATCATCGTCCGGAGGGTATGCCATTGAAGACCAAGGACGAGATCGTCAAGGACTGGCTCCCGCGCTACACGGGAAGACCGCTCGATCAGTTCGGCCGCTACATCCTGCTCACCAACTTCGGCCACTACATCACGCGGTTCGCCGAGCGGTTCGACGTCGAAATCCTCGGCCGGGACAAGCCGATGCAGTCGGCGACCGCCGAGGACATCACGATCCTCAACTTCGGAATGGGGAGCGCCATGGCCGCGACGGTCATGGACCTCCTCTCGGCGATCACCCCTCAGGCCGTGCTCTTTCTGGGAAAGTGCGGAGGCCTCAAGAAGACCAAGGTGGGCGACTTCATCCTGC
>JAYUFP010000454.1:0-1697 GCA_043738665.1 Isosphaeraceae bacterium | reverse complement strand
TGCCGATCATGCCATGAAAGGTCCAGAGCGAGCGTCCCGGATCGCCCGCCGGCCGGGGTCCTTGACGGGGCCCCGAAGGCCCCTCGGGTTGATCATCGTCAGGAAGTTCGAGCGTGAGCTCACAGGCTTCGTTTCCGGGCAGGCCGAGGACGAACCGGCGTCCGGAAGAGCCGGGACGCGCGAGCAACTGCCAGTTCACAACGGCCCTGACCTCACGCCCAGCCTCCTTCGCCTCATCGACGGGGAGTTCGGCCCGGCCGTCATCGGTGAAGCGGATCTTCTCCGCACCCGAGTCGGACGGATCGATGGCAGGCGTCCAGGGTTCCAGATACAGAGGGGATGCCGACTTGCCGGGCGCGATGACCAATGTCGAACGCCCGCGCAGTCGCCCGTCTTCCCACCGCGCTTCGTGCGAGGCACGGATCAGACGAGGCCCGGCGCCGATCTCACGACGCGAGGCCGCTTGGATTGCGGATTTCCGCAACGTTTCAAACTGGCGGAAACTCATTCCCGTCCACTCGGTCCCCGCCGGAAACCACTTAGCGACATCGGCCGACGGGACTCTGACCGGGATGACTTCGGGAGATCCCGCAATCAATCCCGGCGCGAGCCACAAGAAGGCAATCGCAACAACGGTCGATATCCTTCGATCGAGCCGACTCATGGCTCGGTGTCTCCGAAGTCCAGGCGCTCCGCGACGCGGGACGATGGGCGGACCGTGATCGCATCGGAAGGCTCGGAAACGGCGTTCACCGGGGAATAATGACTCGTCGACGTTTGCGCCGGTCGCGGCCGGATCGCCGTCGAGTCGTCCGAGCCCGGAGTCGTGTGACTCAATGTTGAGCCCGCGCCGGGCGCGGAACCTCGCCCTCCGTTTTCGGCGTAAGTCGGAGCGGGCACGGGACGACGTCGCCCCACCATCCGTTGCATCGCCGCGAGTAATCCCGTGAGCAACAGCCCGATCATTCCCGACTGAAGGACCAGAAATGTCACGCTCGGGTGCAGAAACGCTGACGTCACAAGCACGCCCGTCAGAATCACCAACGCGAGGACCCGTAACGGAGGACTCCAGACCAGAATCAAAAGTGCCCCGACCGCCAGGACCGAGCCCGAGCAAATCGTTACTAGAGAGGCGCGTGAGGAAACCGGCAGTTCCAATTCCGCGGGGTCACCTGGCATTCCGAAGAGGTAGGCGTGCGAATCGCCTCGGGACTCGAGGTCCGCGGCGGTCGCGGAGGCGATGTCTCCGGATTCCGGCCCGGAGGCCCATGACGCCAGGGCGGCGGGGTTCGCCCACGGTCGGCGCTTCCAGACGTAGCCCGCCCAGTACCACTCGTTTTCATCCGTCCATCCGTGAGGCACGCCAACCACAGCGCGACTCCATGGGACGTTCACTTCCCAATATGTCTGTTGAACCACCCCGCCCTCCATGAGCCGGGGCGGGAGCCAGGCCTTTCCTGATCTGTCCGCGGGGAGTGAGTAATCGAATTCCACGAGCGCCGGGGTTTCCAGAACGCTTTCCGGGAAAGGCACCCGCAATCCGCCCCCGTCGGCAAGCTCCTCGACCTGGCGGACCGTTTCACCGCCGACCCGGGCACGGAGCAGCTTACCGCCGGGGGGCAGAGCGACCGACATTGAGCCGTCGTGCGTCTCAACCCAGTACCTCGCGGACGTCCGGGAGTCGTTCGCAACCCCCA
>JAYUFP010000453.1:0-1698 GCA_043738665.1 Isosphaeraceae bacterium | reverse complement strand
ATCGTTCGTCGGAACGTGGCCGGTCAGAACGCGGACGACGACGCGGATTCGGTGCGCAAACTTGCCAACCGCGAGTTGGAGGTCTTCCAGTTGATGGGTCAAGGGATGGACACGGCGCGGATCGCCGAGAAGTTGGTGATCAGTCCCAAAACGGTCGAGACCTACCGGGCTCGGATCAAGGAGAAGTTGGGCGTGGAGTCGGGGAACGAATTGCTAGTTCGCGCCATTCGTTGGGCCATAGCGAACGAGTGCGGATGATGCGGGTCCGTCGGCACGACTCTAACGAGTCCGCGCGGGAATCGTCGTCGGTCGGGTCGGCGTGGGCGGCGCGATTCGAGGCGAGTACGTGATACTGCTCGGCACGTAGCCGGATCGGCTGTTCAGAAAATAGCCGCCCGTGTTCAAGAAGAACGCCGGCTGACCGGTGATTGGCAAATCCGAATTCACGACGCCACCCCCTGCCCCGCCGAGCTGCTGCCCTTCCATCGCGATCTGTTGCTGGAGCGACTGGAGGTTGTTCCGCGTCGCGACCTGCGGACGGACGATACCGTAGTAGTTGATCGCCGGCGACGAATCGCGTCGAGCCAGGTTGAGGTACGGAGAGAAGGTCGGCGGAGCCTGAAGGGGAACTCGCGGTGCTTGCGGTTGTGCCCTCCCCTGCCCCGCCGGTGCCGCGAGAAACACCGCGATCGCGATCGAATAGTTGAAACGCCACATCGGAAACTCCCATCCGCGACAGCCCATGCGTCAGAACCCGCCACTCCCTTGAGTATTCGCGAACTTCACGCCCTTGTACGTCGCCGATCCCAGCAAACCGAACCCGAGGAGACGCTCGATCGGCGACAGAACCCGCGCGATCCGCGTATCTATCGTCGTCATCGGGTACGCCTTCACGAAAATCCGGTCCCCCGGCATGAGTTGATAGTTGGTTTCGGATCGACCGCGCGTCGTCACTGAGACCCAGTCCACCAGTAACACTTGGTCGGGTTCCCCCGCACCGGCCGATCGCGACACGCGTATGTTCCGCAGGTCGGACACGGCCGGAAGTCCATTCACCTGGCTGATCGCGTCCAAGACGGTGTCGTTCCCGGTCACCGGGAGGCGGAGCACCTGCTGACCCGAGCCGCCGAAATCGAAAATGAGGTAGTAAAGCTTGCTGTTGTAACCGATCACGTTCACGACGACTTCGGGCGATTGCAGGTGAATCGCCAGCTGTTTCTCGATGAGTGCCTTCGCTTCCGACGCGGTGCGTCCGGCAACGACCACCGAGCCATACGAACCGAGGGTCACCTGACCATCGGGTCGGACTAGGTGTTGCCCGCGAACGAGTTGGACGGCCCGGCCTTCGACGATCGCGACTTTGGTCGCCGTCGTGCCTCCCAGACTGGCGTGTGAGATCACGCCGGCCCCGCCGACCACGGCAAGCAGCGCGTTTAGCTCTTTCGGGGGGGAAAAGATGCCGTCGAGGTGCTTCTGAATCGCCTCCTTCGCGTCGTCCGGCGACAGGCCGACGACCCGCACGCTTTTGTACCGCGCGAAATTGCCGCCGAGTGCGATCGTGCCGTCGGGCTCGACCGAATACCGCCCCGTCAGCGGCTCGCTTTCCAATGCGTTCGAGATCGCGACTTCGATCGCGTCGAGCGTTTGGATCTTGGCATCGGGTTTCGGCACCGCTCGGATGAGGTCGATCTGGAGGAG
>JAYUFP010000452.1:0-15840 GCA_043738665.1 Isosphaeraceae bacterium | reverse complement strand
CAACGAGCCCGCGGAAGCGTCTGAACACGACGTCTGAGCGTCGCTATCAGGGGTTACTGATGGGTTTTCGGGCCTTCTCAAGGGGGTCGAGGTGGAAGATGCGCCTGGAGCGTTTGAAAGCCGGGCGAGCTCCGGCACCCCAAGGAATCGACGGTCGGGAGACCTTCGCCCGGCGCGGTCGATCCGCTTCCGCCGCGTTCATCCGTCCGAATCCGTTGGCGGACCCGCCGCGTGTGCCTCGTAGGCCGAAATATCGCGAAAAAGCGCTGAATCCGGAAAGTCGATCCGACCGATAATTCTGTTATCCGAGGAATTCGCGGTTGGCTTAATGCAATTCCCGCGAGTTCCGATTACCGAGCCTCGCGACCCCCACGCGTCCGTCGCACGCTCAACGCGGAACCGGATCGATCGGCCGCCGCGCCGTGTCGGGCCTCGTTCGGCGAGTCCCATTGTCGACCGGCGACGTCCGATCGAGTTCGAAACCTCGGGTGAACATCACCGCTAAAGATTTCCAATTCGACAACTGTGGGGCAAGTTCCGGCCGTTTGTCGCTCTAGAAGGGTATTGATTGGGAGATTTTTAAGGATTACGGAGCCAACCTCGGGTTTCGCGGCCACGCCGTCAGCCGACGGGATTCGCCCGCGTTGTGGCGAAAGTTCATGCCCGGACGGCTCCGGCACGAAGTTCCGCCGGATTGCGAGAGTACGTCAAATCGCCGCGGAAGACTCCCAATCCCCTCAACGGGGACGCTTTGGCAAATTCCCCGGACTGTCCACCGCTTTTGCGGCATTCCGTCGAACCCTGCGCCGAGATCGGGCGGTTCTCAAACGGACGCTGAAACGTCCAGTCGTCAACCATGGTGAGTCTTTTCGACAATGAAATGGCTGTTTTCACGCAAGTCGACCGAAAAGCCAGGGTCCGCGCAGGTTCCAGGGGGCCGCATCCTCGTGGTGAGCACCCCCCGCTCCGGGAACACTTGGCTCCGAAGATTGATCGCCACGGTCTACGACCTCGAACACGACCGGAACGAGGAATTGTGGGCACATACCCCGTGGGGATTCCCGTGGGGTGAGCTACCCCGGCGATGCGTCATGCAACTGCATTGGGAGCCGGAGCCGTCATTCATCAGGCTCCTGCGCGAGCACGAAATCCGGGTCGTCACTCTGGCGAGGCACCCGCTCGACGTCCTGATCTCGATCCTCCAATACTCTCAGCACGACAACGAGTCGGCGCTGTGGGTCCGAGGCAAGGGGGGCGATGAGTCGGGCCTACGCGGCGCCTCACCGTGTTCGAAGGCGTTCCTCGACTACGCCACGGGCAGCCGGGCCTCAGCCCTTCTCTCGATTAGCCTCGACTGGTGGCAGGCCCGGCTCTCGACGAACCTCCGCTACGAGGATCTGGTCCGCGATCCGCAAAAGACATTGACGCAGCTAGCCCGCGTAACGGGGGGTACGTCACCGGGTTCGACGACCCGTGCCGTCGAGACGTGTACGATCGATAAGCTCCGTACACCCCACAACGCACCCCACTTCTGGCAGGGTAAGCCGGGACTCTGGAAGAAGTTACTGACTGCCGAGACCGCCGCCGGAATCGTCAAGGCACAGCCGCTCTCATTCAAGCAGTTCGGCTACCATTGCGACCCGGATCCCTGTTTGACCCGGGAACAAGCCGAGGAGAACTGGGAGTTTCTGGCGAAGACGGTCCGCCGATGAGGCGCGGGTCTTAGGGTCGGCTGTTCCTACCGGCTTGGCCAGTGTCTCTGAAAGAAGGCGGTTCCCATTGCCGATCCTGCACCGATACGGGACCGGACAGGAGCCTAACGCGCGCCGACGCCGATCAAAAGGCGGCTGCCGCCGCTGAAGACCTTGTCGCAGAAGAAGAGTTGGTTCGGCGGCGTGGTCACCAGGCTTTCGAATTGAAGGTCGTCGTTCTGAAACAGCCCGACCTTCAGTTGAACCTTGCCGTTGGGGTCAAGCGGTTCGACCATCGTCGCGGTCGCGGAAAAGCCGTCAGCTTTGAAGTCGCACTTCATCTTCCGCCCCGGCGCGAGCCGCTTGCTTTGAACTTCCAGCAGCCGGAAGCCGTGGCCGGGAAAGAGCGTGCGGAGCTGAGGGGCGATCTTTTCGAGCTTCGGATCGATCTCCAGATTGTTCGGATCGGCGACGATTCCAAAGAGCGTGACCTGGCGCGCGGGTCCGTCCGGCTCCTGGCCCGAAGTTAGGGCCGAGAGCATGAATCCGAGCGTCGCGGCAAGTCCCAGCAAAAGAATGCGACGACGTGGCGAACGGGTCGGGGAGTTCGTCCACCGGTCGATCATGTCAGTCCATGCCTTCGAGCGCGCCGAGGATGTCGTAACCGGGGTCTACTGCATCTCGCGAACCACCCTGCGCAACCTTGATCGTGTGGAAGGTGAATGTGTCGCCATCGAATCGGATGCAACCGGTTTGACCTTCAGGGATCTCGAAGGCGGCGACACCGGCCTGAGCGACGGGTCCGATACCGGTCTTTAAATCCTCGACGGGCGAGTGACCGGGGCGATTCCACAAGAGCGTCCCGGCGAGCAAGAGCGCCGCGGCCCAGGTCAACGCCAGGGCCGCCGATCGCCTTGTCCACCAATGCTTTGCGCTAGAAATCGGCATGACCGCGGGTTGCGCCGCGCGGTCGAGTCCCGCGCTGATGGCGGACCAGACGGAATTCCAGGAGGCGTCCGAAGGCTCGACGGGGCGGGTCGTGAGCCAGTATTGATCGAGGGCCGCGCTGGTTCGGGCAAACGTCGCGCAGGTCGCACACGAGGAAAGATGATCGGCGAGCGAAGCCGAATCATCGCCCGCGACGGGAGCGGCGATCGCCCGGGTCACTTCTTCGCAACGCATTGTTCGATTTTGAGGCTGGCCCATATCTTACTCCCGGAAAGACTTCCGGTGATTGATTCGGTTCGCTAAATAGGATCTGCACCGATTCTCTCTCATCGCGGCGTTAATTCGGGTCCAGTCCCTGGATCTCAGGAAAGGACTGGAGTTTTTCCCTGGCGGCGGAGATTCGGCTCATGACGGTTCCGATCGGGACACTCTGGGCCTCGGCAATTTCTTTATAACTGAGGCCCGCTTCGGCGAACAGGACAAATGTCACGCGGAGCGTCGGGCTCAGCCGGGTCACCGCGGAATCGAGGGCTTTGCGGAGGTCATCTCTCAAGAGGCCTTTCGCCGGGTCGTCGTCGATCGAAGGTTCGTAAATCGACCTCCCCCGATTCTCGCCGTCTCCCTGACCTGCACGCGGGTCTGACCCGATTCCCATTCCTAAGATGTTTCGTCGTCTGCGTTTGCGGCCGAGGTCGATGGCCGCGTTGCTGACGATTCGCACAAGCCAGGTCCGAAATCCGCTCCTCCCGTCGAATTCCGTAAGCCCGCGGAACGCCTTGATGCACCCGTCCTGAACCGCGTCGAGAGCGTCTTGCTCGTGCCCCAACAAACGGTAGGCCACACGATAGGCGACCGCCCGATGACGTTGGAACAATTCTTCGCAAGCGCCGCGATCCCCCAGACGCGCCATACTCACAAGGCTCTCGTCCTCGGAGGTCGCAACGCGGGTCGGGCTTTGTGCCTCGGGCATACGGTCACCTACACAGTCAGACGAACGGAGCCTTCCTCTTATTCGCCCTCCCCTTGCGGAGAGTTCAACGATCCCGTGAATCGGGTCCGTCACCGGCCTGGAATTCCTCCGCAGGCCCGTTCAAGTCTTTGTACCAGAGAAGTTGCGCCTCCGCGGGGAGTGCGGGGTAAGCGAACGGATTGCACGACCTGAGAACGCAACCCTGTCGCGCATAAAAACGACACGCGGCGACGTTGATATTCTGGGTCTCGATCTTGAGCCACTGACACAACCGTTCCTTTGCCCAGAGTTCCGAAGCGCCGAAGAGAGCGTTACCGACTCCCTTGCGACGGTGTTCGGGATGAATCCGGATGTCCCAGAGCACGGCCAGATCGGTCCGGCCTTCGAGCATATCCAGGCCCGGCGTATCCCACGCCAGGACCGCCCCTCCGATCCGCATGTCGCCATGAAATGCGGCGAGAAGTCCCCACCGAGTAAGGTCCCGGCGCTCGGCCCAACTCAGGGGATGCTCGCCCGGAATGGCGTCGTAGTCTTTGACGTAAGGCGTTTCCACAGCGCGTTCTACGATCGAGAATCCTCCGAGGCCGGAGTCGGCCGGAGTGACCTCCAAACGACTGTCCACACGGAACGAGATGGGGATTCGGGCGTGTTCGGACAGGAAAGACGGGGTTTGTTCAACGATTCGCCATGACATCAAGTCCCACCCCATCACCGGTTTTCAAGCGGACTGCGGAGCACGAGTGTCCCAAAAGCTGAGAATCCCTCGTAGGATCAATCCGATTGCCAGGCTCATCGCCATCAGGATGCCGCCGGTCACGAACGTGATCACGAACCCGCCGGATACATTCGTGATGTCGGTCGGGGTTTCGTCCGCTCTCATGAAAGCCTTGCGGGCGCTCAAGCCCGCCCACCCCGCGATAATCTGCAAGGCAGGGGCAAATTGCGAGAGACCTATAACGACTCCTCCCACCACCAAGGAACCTCCGACTTTTCGAGAGATGGCGCAAGACCACAATCCCAAGTTTAGGAGCGATATAGCCGCCAAACACAGCCCGACTCCTCCCAACTCCTTGATCATTGAATATCCCCAGAAGGTGGGCACGATCATGTTGGAGAAGAACACGGCGACCCACGCGAGGTAAAGCCCCACGCCCGACCGCTCGGTTTTTCGGTTGACCTCGGGCGGTCCTGTGAGATCCGTCTCGGGGGAAATGTAAGGATTACCAACATCCATCACATAAGTTCCTTAATTCGATCTCACCTTGTTGATCGATCCCGCTCCCGTTCCCATCTTGCCCCAACCTCTTGATCTTAACGCGGGTTCAGTCCGCGGACTCCGTTTTTTTCAATGTGTCGGCGGTTGATGTAAAAAACGCGCAATCTCGGCTTGACCGTTTTCAAGGCCCTTCGCAAAATGCGGCCCAGTCAGTGATGCCAAGGTCCCGCAACGAACGGCAAGGCGGCTCATCCCGCCCGACGTTCGGGCGACGTAAGTCCGCCGGGGGTCGACGGGAGATCTCGCGAGGACGCGGATTCTTCCGACACGGTTCTCGGGACGTTCCACACGCCACGACCCTGGTCGGGCCGAGATGATTCGGTCGGGTCCAGGCGGGTTGGACGGGATGAGACGGGACAGAGGTGGCGAAGCGATTGCCGAGGGAACCCCAGGCCGAAGCGCCCCAGACCCTCGAGGGCTCAGGCACCGTTCATGGAGGAATCTTGCCGTGAAGCGTCGTCCGTCTGTTCTCTGGGCTCCCGCGATCGCGGCCGCCCTTGCAATGATCTCGCAAGGCTCGCAGGCGAATGCGGACACCCTTGCGACCTACAAATTGACATCCTCGGTCGACATCCCGGCGGCCAGCTCCAGCAGCACGGACCCGCAGGTGATCCTTAACGTCACGCCGCCGGGGGCGATCGCCCCGCTGCAAACGGGCGTCGATTCGAGCGGCAACCCGATCTACGCCCAGCCGCTTCAGCCCTTGGCCAGTTCGACGGGGATCAATTCGGATCTTGGCAACGTCGCCATCTTCCTGAAGCCCCCGCCGGGTACGTCGAACACGGGCACTCAACAGCTCGGGCTCTCGTTCTTTGGTAGCGGCCTGAAATCGCTGTCCAACGGCGGCCAGCTCGATTTCACGCTCAGCGTGGACAAGGCCCTCGGCACCCCGATCCTGACGCCGACCGACCCGAAAATCCATGTCGCCGCTCTCGACCTTTCCTCGACCACCGGTTCGAGCACGGGAACGACCACCGGAACGACGACATCCGGCTCGACCTCGGGGACGACGACAACGACGACGCCCCCGGTCACCACCGCCCAGATCCCCGAACCCATGTCCGTCGTCCTCTGGTCGGCCGTCATGGGAGGGTTCGCGCTGCGGGCCAACGCCTACCGACGTCGCAAGCCGGCGAAGTAACGTCAGAACAATCGTCTTGATTCCAAGCCGCCTGAGCCTCCGCCAGCCAATTCTCTGAACGACCCGGTCCGCCCGTCCTTCCCAGCGCGCTCTTGGCAGCGGGGGGGCCGGGCGGACATGATGCTTCTCCCGGCCGTGGGTTGGAACCGTAGGCGACGGGGTGGGAATCCTGAAACCGTCACGTCAGAGGGTGCGACCGTCGTGGAGATCCTGCTCAGCGAGGCCCAGATCCAGGCTAGGGTGGAGGAACTCGGTCGCCTGATCGAGAACGATTACCAGGGCAAGCCCCTCACGATCGTCGCCGTCTTGACCGGCAGCCTGATCCTCCTGGCCGACCTGATCCGTCGGATCCAGCTCCCCCTCCGAGTCGCCTTGCTCCAGGCGAGCAGCTACAAAGGCGCGACCACCTCCGCCGGGGCCTTGATCATCAACGAGGCCTTCGCGCCCGACGTGGCGGGACGAGACGTCCTCCTGCTCGACGACATCCTCGACACTGGGCACACCCTGGCGACCCTGGTCCACCGAATGACCGACCGCGGGGCCTTGAGCGTGAAAACGGCAGTGTTGTTGCGAAAGATCGGGCGGCAGGAAGTCCGCCTCGAACCGGACTACTGCGGGTTCGAGATCCCGGACAAGTTCGTTGTCGGCTACGGGCTCGATTACGACGACGATTACCGGCACTTGCCGTACGTGGCGGTTCTGGACGAGACCAAATCGTGATCGCTCGTTCATCAGCGAATGAGTTCCGCTGCTTTCCCCCCCTCGCGATGGGGGGGTTAGGGGGGGTGTTCTCGGCCCAACCCCTTACCCGGTTGACCCGTTGCGACGTGCGGTGGGGCAGCGTCGAATTTGACATCGGGGTCGAACGCCTCACCCCCCCTGACCCCCCCTTCGCAAGGGGGGGAACAGGATCACGCACACTTCCACGCGCCGTCCCGCGGGTCACTTTTCGTCCCCCTCGCTTCGCAAGGGGGGGAACAGGATCACGCACACTTCCACTCCTCTTCCCGTGAAAATCGCCCTCATCACCCGCCGTTATCCCCCGCTGATCGGGGGGGCCGAGAAGGTCCTCAGCTACCTCGCCCCCGCGCTCGCCGCCGAGGGCGCCGAGGTCACGGTCCTGACCGCGCTCCCCCGGGGGATGGAACTCCCCGAGACCGAGACGCGCGTGAGTGGCAACGACAGCCTCACCATCGTCCGGCTGCCGACCTCGCGAATTCGGCTTCTCGGCACGGCGATTTATATGAGGAACCTCCGCCGATGGCTGGCGACCCACGAAGTCGACCTCGCCTACGTTTCGATGCTCAAGCACGACGCTTATATCGCCGCGGGAGAAGGACGCCGCCGCGGGTTCCCCGTTGTCCTGCGGCCCGAAGGGGCGGGGGCGACCGGTGATATCGCCTGGCAACGCTGGGGCCGGTTCGGCAAAACGATTGCCGAACGTTGCAAGACGGCCGACGCGTTCGTCTCGATCTCCCAGAGCGTCACCGAGGAGTTGACGGCCGCGGGTTACGACCCGGCGAAGATCCACGCGCTGCCCAACGGCGTCCCGGTCCCCGAGCCGGCCTGGAACCGACGGCCGAACTGGCGAGAGGCACCGCGGGCGACGTTCCTGGGTCGACTCGCGCCTGAAAAAGGAATCGATCTTTTGATCGACGCCTGGCCGGTGGTCCGCGAATCGTTCCCCAACGCCAGGCTGACCATTGTCGGGGAGGGGCCGGAACGCCCAGCGCTGGAGGCGCGCGTCGAACGGTTGGGACTGCATTCGTCAGTCGACCTGCCGGGCGCCTCCGACGACCCCGCCGCCGTCCTGCGGACCTCCGACCTGTTCGTGTTGCCATCCAGAGAGGAAGGGATGAGCATCGCCTTGCTCGAAGCGATGGCGCTGGGGGTTCCGCTGGTGGCGACGTCGATCCTGGGGAACCGCCGCGTGATCCAGACGTTCAAGCACGGCAGGCTCGTCGCGTCCGAGGACTCCGGGGCGCTCGCGAAGGGAATCATCGACCAATGGACCACGTTCGACCGAGCCTTCCAGATGAGCCGCGAGGCGCGAAGACGCATCCAGAACGAGTTTTCCATCGGCGCCGTCGCGAACCGGCACATGGAGCTCTTTCGCACACTCATTAAGGAAAGGATGACCAATGGGTGAATGACCGATGACCGAGAAAGCGAATCTCTCAATCGGTCATCGGCAATCTTGCCATCGGTCATCCTCAAACGATTGGTTCACAACCCCCCATGCTAAACGTCCTGCAACTGATCCCCACCCTGGACCGCTCGGGGGCCGAGAAGCAAGTTGTCCTCCTGGCCAAAGGACTCCCTCGCGACCGATTCCGGGTCGAGGTCGCCGCGTTGACCCGATTGGGTCCTCTTGAAGCGGAGTTGAAAGCGGCGAATATTCCTGTGACCCTCATCGGCAAGCCGCTGAAAATCGACCCGTTCTCGCTCTTGAGGCTCAGCCGGTTCCTGAAGGACCGGAAGTTCGACGTCTTGCACACATGGGTCTTCGCCGCGAACTCGTATGGCAGGGCCGCGGCGCATCAGGCGAAAATCCCCGTGGTGCTGACGTCCGAGATGGCCGTCGATTTGTGGAAGAATCGAGGACACCTCGCCATCGACCGTTTCCTGAGCGGTTGGTGTGACAAGGTCGTCGGCAACTCGAACGCCGTGGTGGACTTCTACCGCAAAAGCGGCCTCCCCGATTCGAAGCTCGCGATGATCCCGTCGGGGATCGAGGCGGGTGAACCCCCGGAGATGAACGTCGATCGCGCGGCGGTCCGCGCCGAGTTCGGCTGGCCGGTGGACGTCCCGGTCGCCTTATTCGCCGGCCGCCTGATGCCGCAAAAAGGGGTCGATGACCTCCTCGTCGCCCTCGACCTGCTGCAGCACATCCGCCCGCGGCTCAAGACGATCATCGCGGGGGCGGGGCCGCTCCGTTCGGAGTTGGAGGAGCGGGCACACGCCCTCCGGCTCGACGACAACGTGAAATTCGTCGGCCACCGCGACGACGTACCCCGACTCCTCGCGGCTTCGGATCTTGTCGTGTTGCCTAGTTTATATGAAGGAATGCCGAATATCGTTCTCGAAGCGATGCGTTACAAGAAGCCCGTGGTCGCGACCGCCGCACCCGGCACCACGGAGGTGGTCGTCAACGGAGAGACCGGTCTGCTGGTCCCCGTGAAAAGCTTCCAGGCCATGGCGAAGGCGATCCGGACCGTGATCGACGACCCGGAAAAGGCGCGCGAGTTCGGCGAGGCCGGAAGGGCACGCGTCGAGGCCGAGTTCGGGGTCGACCGGATGGTCGCGCGGTTTGCCGAATTGTATGAGACGATCGCCCGCGCGAAAGGTGTGGGGACTTGAAGGCGTCACAAGGTAAATTCGCGTGTTTACACCGCCGCGTGGCACCCGCTCGCCTTCATTTTTTGCTCATGTCATGGCGTTACTTCGCCTTTTCAACCTCGCGGAGCATCTCGGCGACGTTCATCATCGCCCGCCCCGTATGATAATTCGCCTTCCACTGCGTGGCCTTGCGGCCGTCGCCGATGAGTTTCCCTTCTCGGGTGACTTCTCCGTACCAGCCTCCGTGGACGGGGTCGAGCTGGTATTTCTCGATGAACGCCCACTGCTTTATGAACGCCTGCCAGTATCGTTCGGTGGTATCGCCGAATTTTGTGTGCATAAGCAACAGCGCGTTCAAACCTTCGGCCTGGGTCCACCAAACTTTCGTCGTGTCGTAGGCGCGGCCGGCGAAGACGTCGCCTTTGTCGTGGAAGCCGCCGTACTGGTCGTCCCATCCGAAGTCGAGGGCGTGGTCGACCAGGCTTTTTGCCATCTCCCAGGTCTTTGCGTCTTCCGGCTCACCGAGCGCGGCGGAGGCCTCGACCAGGAGATACGCCGTCTCGACGTCGTGCCCGAACGAGTCGTGTGCGGGGGTCGCGTGCCAGTCTCTTGTTAGGTAGAGGTTCAAGGCTCCGGGTTCGACCGCGATCTTGTCGCGGACGATCGCCAGCGTCTCCCGCAAACGCTCAGTCACGATCGGTGACTTCTCGATTTTCGAATACTCGGCGAGGGCTTCGAGTAAATGAATGTGGGAATTCATCGACTTGAAGCCGTAATACACGCCGAGCCGGTCGATCCGCTTGTGAACCGGGGCTCTCGGGTCGTACGTAATGATCGGCTCGCCCTTGCGAGTCAGGGCCTCGAAATAGCCGCCGTGCTTCTTGTCGTGGGCAAACCGCTCGAGCCAGTCGAAGGCGTCTTTCGCGACTCTTTTCGCGACGGGGTCGTGGGTCGTCTCGTAGACCTTGCCGGCGGAGTAGAGCGCGAACGCCGTGCCGTAAACGTGCTTCTCTTCGTCGGGTTTCCCGTCGAGGCTGACGGCCCAGTGAAAGCCGCCGTCCCGTGCGTCTCTCATCGCCGTGTCGAGATACGCGACTCCGTGTTTCGCATAAGCGGCGAACGTGTCACGATCTTTTGAAGAGTACGCCGAGAACGCGGCGGCGGTCCAGGTCATCCGCGATTGATAGACAAGAAACCGGTTCTCGTCGGGAAGGGGGGACCAATCGCGGGCGAAGGTCTGATGAAACCCGCCGTTTTGGCGGTCGAGCGATTGCGGATACCAGTGCTTGGTCAATTCGTCGCGCAAGAGCGTTTCGATCCGCTCACGCAAGGCCCGAGCCTCGTCGGGCTTCGGCCCCGCGGTGATTGCGGAGGGACCCAGGGACACGACCGAGACCAGGACGAGTGCGAATCGTGGACGCGACATGGCTGGCGGTTCCCGGAAGCCTTCATGGAAGAATGGCGTCATGTTACCCGCGCCTGGCACGGCGAGCGACGCCTTCCTCCTTCCACACGCTCGCGGTACAATTGTCGACAATCGTTAAACAAAAAGAAGCGAGAGCGGAGACGAGGCTCATGGGTTCGTCCGGGATGAGCAATGCGGGCCGTCACGCCGCGAGCCTTTCGCGCAGAGAGCTTCTCAGAGCCGGGGGCCTTGGCCTGGGTGCCTACGGGCTCGCCCTGCCCGAGCTTCTTCGCGCCCGAGAGATGCCCCGGGCTTCGAAGAAGTCCAAAGCTTCGGGGTTCGGCAAGGCGAAGGCCTGCATCGTCCTATTCATGTGGGGCGGACCCGCGCAGCAAGAGACCTGGGACCTCAAGCCCGAGGCCCCCGAGCAGGTCCGCGGCGAGTTCAAGCCGATCGTCACCGAGACCCCCGGCCTGATGATCTCCGAGCACTTCCCGCTGCTCGCCCGCCAGACCCGCCGATTGGCCGTGATCCGCTCGGTTCATCACGACGACGTGAACCATACCACGGCGACCCACGAATTCCTCGCCGGCCGGCCCGTGTCGAAGGCGGCGGCGACCCTGCAGGACGACTTCCCGCACATGGGAGCCGTCCTCGCCCATCTGAACAAAGGCAAAGAGCGCACGGCCTTGCCTCCGTTCGTGCAGTTCCGGCCGATCGTTCCCGACGGCGCCCCCCGATTCGTCGAACAGAGCCACGGTCAGACCGCCGGTTGGCTCGGCCCCGCCCTGAACCCGCTCACGATCGACGAAGACCCGAATACACTCGCCTATCGCGCCCGGGCTGCAGCCCTTCGACTGCCCGACGACATCGCCCCCGGCCGCTTCGAGGACCGCAAGCGGCTCCTCAGCGAGGTCAACTCGCAGGCCCGTGCTCTCGGTCGCGCCGCACAGGTCGATGCGCTCGATTCTCACTACGCGAGGGCATACAACCTCTTGACGGACCGCACGGCGCTTGAGGCTTTCGACCTCGAACGCGAAGACCCCCGCACGCGAGACCGCTACGGCAGGAACGCCCACGGCCAGACCGTCCTACAGGCGCGGAGGCTGGTTGAAGCAGGCGTGCCGCTGGTCACGGTCTTCTGGCCGAACGACGGCATCACGAATGTCTCGGTTTACTGGGACACGCATAACCGCAATTTCATCGACCTCAAGACCCGCCTCATGCCTCCCGCCGACCAGGCCTTCAGCGCCCTGCTCGATGACCTCGACGCCCGTGGCATGCTCGATTCCACACTCGTGTTGTGGACGGGCGAGTTCGGCCGAACCCCGAGGGTCGGCCAGGCGGTGGTCGGAGGGGCCGGAGCCGGTCGCGACGGCCGCGACCACTGGCCGCACTGTTTTTCGAGCGTGATGGCGGGGGCGGGGATTCAAGGAGGAACCGTCTACGGAGCGAGCGACCGCTGGGCCGCCTACCCCGCAAGAGACGCCGTGACCCCGGCCGACGTCGCCGCCACGACCTATCACCTGCTGGGAGTCGACCCGTCGCGAGAGGTGATCGACCCCCTCGGCCGACCCCAGCAACTCTGTCACGGGACGCCGATCGCGGGGATACTTGCGTGAGCGTGGTTGATGGATTGTGAGACTGGGCCGAACAGAGAAGTCCAACTTTGTACGCGTTCACGGACCGAGGGTGACAAGTGTCGTAGGCTGGGTCTTGACCCAGCAATGGGCATGAATATGAAAAAAAGCCGGGTCTTGACCCAGCCTATGGAACTGAAAAAAACTATGCGTCTATGTCGATGTATTGCGAGATTCCGGATTTGTGAATCTTAATCTCGACTCGGAAATCCCGATTTTGTAAAGTGCGCACATGATATTGCCTTATGGAACTCGGGCGGTCCGGGGAAACGCGAACGGTAAATGTGATTTCAAGGACGAAACTGAAGGCCTTTAGCGACGAACACCCTGACGCGGCAGAGCCGTTGGATGCATGGTTCCGGATCGCCAAACGTGCCCAATGGCGTAAATATGCCGATCTCAAGGCGGATTATCGCGGCGCCGACGTCGTGGGCAAATACACCGCGGCCAACATAGGCGGCAATAAAATCCGCCTTATTCTTGAGGTCTTTTACGAGAGCAACCTTGTACTGGTCCGCCACGTCTTGACGCACGAGGATTACGACACGAACCGCTGGCGAGCCGACGCTCGCGAGCCGAAACCCGGACGCCGGGACTCTTCCAAGAGTAAGACGCCCAAGAAGCCTCCCGGAAAGGAGAGTTGAGCCATGCGTACCACTTCCCGAACCGGCCGTCGCGTCCCCGACACGTACCTGAAGTTGATCCGTAAGTTCCCGCTCCGCCCGATCCGCACCGAGGCCGAGAACGACGAGGCTGTCGAGGCTATTGCCGCCTTGGCAGGTCGCGAGCCGCTCGACGCGGCAGAGAGGGACTATCTCGACGTGCTCACCGAATTAGTGCTGAAGTATGAGTCCCAAACGTACCCGATCTCATCCGTCAGCGGCCCCGCGATGGTCCGCCACTTGATCGAAGCCAAGGACCGGACGCAGGCCCAGGTGGCCGCCGCGACCGGAATCGCGGAATCCTCCCTGTCCGACATGCTCGCCGGAAAGCGGAAAATGTCCACCAAACACGTCAAAGCATTGGCCAAATTCTTCGGCGTATCCGCGGACACGATCATCGGAGATTGAAAGGCGGTGGTCGGGCCGAAGGGATTAGAGTGTCGTAGGCCGGGTGTTGACCCAGTATCGTCGGCTGGGTCTTGACCCAGCGATGGACCCAAATATGAAAAAAAGCTCGGTCAAGACCCAGCCTACGGAATTAATGGTGACTTCGACGGCGTGGAAATCGGAAAGAATCGGGCGCGAGCCTCAGCCACCGGGACGGTTCGCCCTTCGCGCGTCTTTTAACCCGGCCTCGACCGCTTGCCGCACGTAAATCTGATACTGGAGGTCTTCCCGGGTCACGTCGTCAGGCAGTCGATCGGCCAGACGACGGATCTCTTCCTTCACGCTCGGATTCGACATCGGACAACTCCCAGGCGGAGGAACGATCGAGAGGTCGTCCTGTAGTGTAGAGCGATCCCGCTCCGCCCGAAACGTCCGACGATCACTTCGCTCCGGCAATCGCCTTCAGGTCGTCGACCACCAGGTAGTGCCCGTGGTCGGCGGCGACGACCATTGCGGAGTCGTCCCAGTTGCTATTCTTTTCGACCCAGGAAATCACGGCCTTGATCGCGTCTTCACCGCTGTAGACGGCCCCCACGGCGTTGTCGAGGTTGTTCTTGTGCAGGGCGAAGTCAACGTCGCCAGCCTCGACGAAGAGGACGAACTTCTGCTCGGGCTTTGCCGCCAGGACGGTCAGCGCGGCGCGGGTCATCGTGGTCAGGGTGGGCTGTTCGACGAGATCAGCGGGCGTGATCACGTCGGCCTTGCCGTCGAGGTCGGGCGAGGGGTCGAACCGGCCGTCGGCCGTGCGGTACGGGAGGTGATTCAAGGTCTTCGTGCCGAAGAAACCGAAGAGCCGGTTCCCGTCCTTCGCGGCTTTTGATGCGGCCGACATCAGGAGTTCGCCGCCGTTGACGCCGGGAACCGTTTGGGCCACGACGTACTTGCCGCCGTTCTTGACGTCCGCGGCGGCCTTGTCGGCGTCGGTGATGTAGAGGCTCCCCTGCACGCCGTTCTTGCCTTGGGCTTCCGACAGGCCTTTTACACTGCCGATCTGGCCGAAGCCCGTGCCGATGACGACGTCGAGGCCGGGGTGGGCCGCGTCTTTGCCGGTCTCCTGAGCGATCGAACGGAGGCCGAGCATGTCCCGCGCGAGGTCCTGATAGTCGTCGCGGTGAACGTTATGGGCGTACATCGCCGCGGGGGACGCGTGGTCGAAGGGGACGCTCGTCACCGTGCCGAGTTTCCAGCCATCCTTCTGCAAGGTGTGGAAGAGCGTGGGGACGAACTCTCCGGAATCGGACACGTTCACGCCGTTGTTGTAAGACTTCTTGCCGGTCACGAACTCACCCGCGCTGCACGATGAGTCGGTATAGGCGTGGATCGCGCGTTTGACCGAGGCGACGCCGCCCTTATCACTGACGTCGCCCGATTGCCCCTTCAAGTAGCCGGGGGCTTTCGCGGCGAGCGGGCCGGGGCTCCAGGGGGTCGGCCCGGCGATCTGAAAGTCGTAGCCGCCTTCCGAGGACTCGGCGGGGATCGCGACGCGCTGAGCATCGACGTCGGGGACGTTCTTGTCGTGCGTCGGCGCGGTGACGTAGTACCCGAACTTCGCCGTTTTGTTCGCGTCGTAATCCTGGAAGATCAGGCCGGAGCCCTTTCCTTCGGTATAAATCTTGCCGGACTTGGAGATCGCCGCCGCCTGGGTCGTGTTCCAGTCCATTCCGTCAAACCAGATGATGAAGAGGTGTTTTGCGCCTTTCTTGGCGGCGTCGGCAAGAACCCTTGCCATGTCACTCTGGTCGCAGTATTCGGCGTCGGGGTTGAGTGTGTTCTTGGGGAGGAAGCCGTAGAGGCTCTTGAGTCCTTCTTCGTTCCGATAGACGCTGTGTTTTCCGGTGACCGTCGTGGGGTCGAGTTTGCTCCCGAACGTGTAGAACGGGATCAATCGGTTTGAATGGCTGGTGTGGTTCGAAAATGAGCCGACCGACCCTTGGGAGCCGAAATGGTAGCGCCTCGCGATCTTTTCTTTCGCGGTGGCGACGTTGGACGTCTGCAACGCCTTGAGGATGTCGTTCGCGTCGGCCGACGCGGCGGTCGCCGTGGAAACCTCTCCCGGGGGGGGCGGGGGCTGCGCCAGGGCGGGTTGGACCGCGATCAGAAGAGCGAAGGCGAAGGCGGGTAGGCGGGAGTTCACGGCGGGGCGTCTCCGGAGAGCGGGGATCACGAAACGTCGATTGTCGCCCAGATGCGATGCAAAAGTCGCGGCCAATGTAACACCTCGGTGTGAAGGTCGCGAGGGGGCCACGGACGCGACCGTCGCGTTGGAGACGGATGACCGAAGAAGACGACCTTTCACTCGTTCCCACGGTCCCCCGTGGGAA
>JAYUFP010000451.1:0-15933 GCA_043738665.1 Isosphaeraceae bacterium | reverse complement strand
CGCGTTACTGTTCGTCTCTCCCGAAGCGCTCGACGCCGAAGAGATCAGCAAGCTTCTCGACGTCAGCCGATCGAACGTCTCGACGAGTCTTCGCGAATTGATCACTTGGGGCGTGGTCCGTCGCGTTCACATCATCGGCGACCGTCGCGACCGCTTCGAAGCGCTCAAGGACGTGATGGAAACGTTCCGCGTCATCATGGCGGAACGGAAGCGCAGGGAGATGGACCCGACGATCGCTCTGCTCGAGAATTGCGTCGAGGAAGCGAAGTCCGGCGACTCGACCGAGCATTACACACGTGAGCAGCTCGAAAAGATGCTCGAATTCTGCCGGATGGTGACCGGCTGGTATAGCCAGATCGAACGCCTCTCGACTCCCGCCCTCCTTCGTCTGTTTCGCGGCGGGGCGAAGCTCGCGAAAATCTTCACGATGGCCGCGGGAGGCAACGTTAGCCCGAGTGGCGGTAACGAAGAAGCCGACGCGACGACCGGTTCCTCTTGAGCCCGCTCAGGGCGATTTCTTCTTCGCGACGGCCTTCTTCTTTTCCGCGGCGACCTGCGACTTGGCTTGATCCAGAGCGTCGGAGAATCCTTTGAAGACGTCGTCGTCGAGGTAGCGTTCGATGAGGCTTTGCAACTCCGAGAGTTGGGCCTGAGCGGTCTTCGTGAGCACTGCCGACCTGGTCTTCGCCTGCTGACGCGAGGCTTCGTCTTTGAGGCGAATGAGTTCCGTCGCGAAGGTCTCACGGGGAGTCAGTGTGCGATACTCCTTCAAGGTCTCTTCCAGGCCCAGCCAGTCCTCGCCGTCAAATCTTGCTTTCAGACGGGCTTCCAGCCTGGCGCGGATGGCGACCAGGTCGATCACGGAATCCTTCAACGAGTCGAGTCGGGCTTCGAGGGCCACCGTGGCAGGTTTCGGATCGAACGGCGGTATCGTCCGTTCTTCCGTGGAATCGCCGGGCATGAGCGGGAACTCGATCATCGGTTCGGAGCTGCCCGCAAGCAAGCGAAGGACCAGCAAACCCTTGGAAGTCGAGGGGTCCAGCACGATCCGCCCTTCCCGATCCGTCGACCCGACCTCGCGCGAAACTCCTTCGGGATAATCCCGCACGGTGAGGAGATAGCCTGCCGCCGGGGCGCGATCGGGGGCCGTGAGGAACTTCAGGCGCGTGGGACTTTTCCCGGGCTTGACGCCTAGAGCCACTAAGGCTGTCTTCTGAACGACGCGCTTGGTGAACGGATCGCTGTAAACACTGACAACCGAGCAACGGGCCCCCGCACCTTCCAGGGCCTCCGCCCTCAGAAATGTGAACGCGATGTCACGGATCAACGGCTTGGCATTTTTTTGAAGAACGACCCGGAGCGGCTGAAACACGGTTCCTGGAATCACGACCCGGCCTTCCGGAGTCGCCGACGGGATCGCCGCGCCACGGATGGTGAGCGAGACGTCCTTGCCGAATCGTTCGCCGATCTCGGCGTAGGGCGAAAACAGGTCCAGTGAGAACTGGAAAAGCACGCGAGGGGCGTCTCGGATCACGGGTGCGGAGAGCCGCTGGAGCGCCCCGATCCGACCCGTGGCCGAGTCAAATTCGCGTCCCACGAACGTCAGGCCCGAGCCCTCGCCGCGGACCGCGATCATCCATACCTTGTCAAACCCCTCCGATCCCGCCGCGAGCGGTTCGGGCGTGAGCCGGTCCGGATCGGACGCGAGGGGACTGAGTGGGTCGTTCTGGGGAATCGTGATTTTCCAGGGGGCTCCGACGAACCTTCGGACCATCGTCAGCCAGTCGCGCGTCAACGTCTCGCGACGTGCCGCGTCCAGTCTCGCGGCGGGGTTGTAAGCGAAGACGACCTTGATGCGATAAGGTTCGCGCTCGATCGGGGACTTGGCCGGAGCGGGGTCGTCGGCGAAGAGCGGTCCGACGACACCGAATGCAATCCCGACCCCCAGCGTCCAGATCCAGCGGGACGCCCGACTCACCACGGGTCTTTGGCGAACCACGGCTCGATCTCCCACGAGTCGACCCCTTGATAAAGACGTTCCGACGATTCCGCAGGCCCTTTCAATCGGGTCCGCCAGGCGTAGTGATCTTCCATTTGCCAGAGCGGAATCACCGGCAATTCGTCGCGGCATTCGCGGTCGATCCGCATGACGATTCCCTTCGCCGTCGGCCACTCGGGGGCACGTTCGAGTTGCAAGAGGAGTTGCAGGATTCTCGGACTTGCCAGCGAGGAGAGCGGGTTCGCGGCCGGCGGGGCGTCATAGGCCGGGCAGAGAAACGGGCCGAGCTCCGACGCCGGTTCGACGAGCCTGGAAATCCGGTAGGCCAGGTCGAACCGCTTTCCCGACCGCAGTTCGGCTTCCAGAACGGACTCCGGTTTTTCTTCGGCTATGGCTTCGATCCCCACAAGTTTCAAGCTCTCCACGATCTTCGGCACGACCGCCTGCGCCTCCGGAATCGAGGGGTAGGCAAAACTCAGCTTGAGGGGAATTCCCCCCAGTTCCTTGCGTGCTCCCGAGATCAACATTTTAGCGAGCAAGGGGTCGTAGTCGAGCGGCTTCACGTCGGGTGCGTCGGCGTAGTTCCCTTTGGGGATCGGGCCGTCGGCCACGAGATTCGCGGCGTCGCAGGGGTGTCGCAGCAGCGTTTCTTCGAGGAGCGTTTTGCGGTCGATCGCGTAAGAGATCCCTCGACGAAGACCGCGATTCCTCAGGGAGGGTGACCTGCCGTCGAGGGCGATCCGGTGGAGGGACGGGTGCTCATAGCGTCCGACCTTGAAATCCGGATTCGCGGCCAGCTCGCCGAGACGGTCGGGAGGGACGTGTTCGAGGAGTGCCACCTCCCCCCGGTTAAACGCGCCGAGGGCGGCCTTGGCGCTCGGGTATCGGACCTCTTTAATCCGCTTGATCTTGGCTTTCGGCTCCGATCCGGAACGCTCGACCACCGACATCTCGCCGCGGTCCTTTGCCGACGCCAGCCAGTGGTAACGGCCGTCGATGACGAGTTCCCGACCGCGGTCAAGCGTGGCGACCCTGCCGTCCCCCCCGCCATGCGCGGGGCCGACGGGGCCGAGCAGCCAGCCGCCGGGCTTGAGTGTCGCGCGGGTGAGACGGACCTCGACATGGGTCTCGTCGGTGATGTCGACGCGTTCAAGCAAGTCGGCCCAGCGGGCGACGAACCGTAACGAGTTCGGCTCCGCGGCGTCGGTCAGGGCCCGCGCGACATCGACCGCCGAAACGTTTCTTGAGCCATCGGACCAGGGGACGTCGGCACGCAACGTCACGACGATCCGCCGGCCGAGGTCGGAGGCGACGACCGAACTCGCGAGCTGCCCGTCAACTTTGCCCTGAAGAGCGTTCTCGTCGTCACGAGCCAGCAACGGTAGGTAGAGAAGCGGTGTGACCCGGTCGTCAGCGGGGCTTCGGGTCCAAGGGCCGAGTCCTCTCGGAACGTCGAGCACGCCCACGTCGAGCGTCGGCTGCGCGGCGAACGCTTCGCGATAAGCGGCGTCACCCCCGTCAATCGTCGGCCAGACGCGGATCGCCTCGGAAAGGGCATCGAGCCGTTCCGTCGGCGGTTTGGTGGCCGCGGCCTTCAAAAGGACCGTCGCCTTGTTCACGAACTGTTCATGGATCGCGCGGACGACCGGATGGGTCGGCGCGAGTTGTTCGATGTCATGGAGTATTTTTCGCCCTCGGGCATAGAGGCCGAGTTCGAAAGCACGCGACGCCCGCGCCCCGTACGAGTCGGCAAGCTTGTCGGCCAGGCCGGGGAAGTCGGGCTTGCGGGCGAACAGCTCGCGGAGCAGTCTTATACCGCGTTCCGGGTCGTCTTGAAGGAGCGCGGCGCTCCCTTCGGCGAACAGCAGGCGATTCGCCCGGTCATCGAGCCCTTTCCACTTCGGATCGCGTCCCTGAATCCTGAGCAGGCACTCAAACGCGCGAGTGAACTCTTTCGCCACGATCAGGCGATCAGCCTCCGCGAGCAGAATGTCCTCGAAGTATTCGACGGAACGGACGCTGGCTCGACGGATCTGATAGTCACGGACGTCTCCGGTGAGAAGGTGGATCATCAACGTCGCTTGCGACTCATCCTCGTCTTCCTCGGGCATCTTGACCTTGGACTTCTCCCCGCGGGGCGGGATGTTTCCGCCGGCGGGAATCTCCGCCTTCGCCCGTTTCTTGCGGGCGGCCTTTGCAGCGTCGTAAGGCGGAAGCGGCCTGGGGAGGATCGGGTCGATCACGACGACGGTGTTGTCGTTCAGGGTCATCCGGTCGAATGGGGCCGCCGTGAGCAAGTCGGGATTCGCGTCGGCATTCGGGGCCGGGGTCCCCTGCCCCACGCTCGGGTTGGAAAGGCCACAAACGACGAGCAGGAACGCCGCGGCCGTCGCCGCCATCGCCGTCCAACGCCAGTCTTTTCGTGCCCGCATCGCCATCGATCGCCTCATTAATTCGAAGGGGCCGGGGAAGCAGGGCTCTTGGCGTCGATCGTGAGCAATCGGAGGCTGCCGAACGCCGTGGGCAAAGCAAGGTCGTGCCCGATCGCGACGGGACCGCCGATCGGAAACACCCCGAGAGATACCGATGTCAGGGGTGCGCCGTCGGCAAGGACACGGGCGTGTAGCGTCCCGTCACGAGTCAGCATCCAGACCTGATCGTCGCGGACGGCGGGGGCTCCCACGAGCGTCACGGAATCGCCTTGTCCCGTGAGCTTCGCCGACCAGAGTCGTTGCCCGTCCTCTCCCAGAGCCAGCACGTTCCCCGAAGTATCCGCCACGAAGACCCTTCCGCCCGAAAACGTCGGCGACGTTGCGAGCGGAGCCTCCAACGGCCAGGCTCCCGCCGCGCTCAAATCTCGAGCTGCGAGTGTGCGAACTTTCTTGTCCGCCGTGACGAGGAAAGCGGCCGATTTCGTTCCGACCGGATCGGCGGCGAGGTCACCCCCGAGTGCAACCTCCGCGGCGACGACCAGCCTCGGCCTCGGGTCCGTCACGAAGTTGATCCGCCGGACTCGCCCTGACGTGTCCGCCAGGATCACGGCGTCGGACCCCAGGGACGCGGGCGTCCTCCAGCGCGATTGCTTCGCCTTGTCGAACGGGGGAACGTAGGGCTCGGCACGAGATTCTCCGCTGATCGGGTCGATCAGGTACGCACGACCGTCGTCTCCTGGAACGAAAAGCCCCTTGCCCCGGGCCAAGGGTTTCGCACCCACCGGGCAAGGCAATCCAACTTCTTTGTACTCCGATGAATCCGCGGTCCGGACCAGGATCGTCGTTGATCCGATCGCCGGAACGACGGCCGTCCAGCCCTCGCCTTCGACGGTCGCCAGGGCCGAAGCGGGTACTCGGAACCCTCCCGGCCTGGGCAAGACCGAGGTGACGAAACCCCCCTTGGAGAGCATCTCGCGGCTCAACCGCAGTTCGTGGCCGTCGAAGCCCAAGGTGACTAGCTGGTCCCCCGTTGCATTCGGCTCGGGTGGCGAGGGCCACGGAGATCCCAGAACCGTTCGCCACTTCACCGCCCCCGACTCGGGTTCGACGCCCCAGAGTGAAACGCCCGGGCCTTCGGTGTTTTGCTGCGAGAGCACGAGAAGTTTACCGGCGATTTGCGGAGGGAAAAGCGCCGGCCCCGCAGCTCCCAGGGTCCATGACGCGGCGACTTTGCCCCCTTCCGGATTGAGTTCGTAGCGCGCTGAGCGGCCTGACGCGACCCACAATTCTTTCTCGGACCGCGCCACGGGATAGGCGGGTCCCGAAGGCGTCGGGTCAGGGTTCATCTTCGCGAGCGGTCGGAACGGGTTCTTCTCACCGTAGGCCCCGACCGCGTATGCAGTCGCGCCACCGCGATCGCCGGCCGCCCACACGACTGAGCCCGAGGCCGCCGGGGTGCCCCACGTCCAACCCGCCACCGGCACGTCCTGGACAGGCGCGAGTTTCACACCGTCTTCGGAAAGCACATAAACGCGCCAGCGGCTGTCTGAGAGGTTGTGATTTTCCGGAACGATCAGATATCTACCGACACGGGCCGGGGAGCAGCCGATAGCGCCTTGAGCGTGCCCGAGATATTCGACGGAGGAACAGCTCATCGGGTCACGAGTCAGGACGAACAGAACGTCGCTCTCGGCGAGGACATAGAGGGCCTGTCCGGCCTCGTCGGCGACGGGCGTCTTCGTGACGGGTCGGCCGAGGTTCACCGTGGAACGGACTGAACCGGTCGGCAAATCGATCACAACGAGCTTGCCGCTCGGCAGCGGCTGAATGACCTGATTTCCAAGGATCAGAGGCGGGTCGATCACGGCCTCGTCGAGCGCCTGCCTCCAGATCAACGCGCCGGTCCTGGCGTCGAGACGAAGCAGATCCCTGTGGCGGGCGTCGAAGGCCAGGACGGTCGTCCCTCCCGGGATCGGCTGCGGCGGGAACGGCGATGAGAGCCCGACGGCACGCTGCCAGACGGGGGCCCCGGTCCCGCCGTCAACCGCATCGATCAGGCCGTCGGCGAGGGCATAGACTAAGGTCGACCGCGGATTCGCGGGGGTGTCCGAGTCGCGCAAGACCAGAGTCGTGGGCGGCCCCAGAGGCTCGACCCTGGACTCGGTCTCGGCGGGCCGTTCCGAAGAATCAACGGTCACGGCTTTTCGGATCAGTTCGTTCGCCCGGTTCATCCGCGCGAGGAGTTCGAGGTCGTTGGACTGATCCGGATAGACGGCGACAAGCGCGTCACGGCTATCGTATACGCCGGCGGAAGAGCCCTTCTTCAAGGCCTCGTCCATCGCGGCAATGGCCTTGGCATGCACCCGAGCCTTGACGACGGCGGCGCGTGCGGCTTCGAGCTTCGCCGGGAGTCGCGAGCGTTTGATAAGCGCGTCGGACGCTCCTCCGGCGACCCTCTTGTGCAGCGAGACGGCGGATTCGGCCTCGGTCAACGTCTTCGGGTCGGCGGACGCCCTGGCACGGTCGGCCAGGCCCTCGCCGGTCTTGATCACAAGCTCTTGGAGTTCGTCGCTGGAATCTTTGTATGCGTCCTCTCCCCCGACAGTTTCCAGCATATCGGCTTCGGCTTCGAGTGAGAGCGTCCAGGAAGGGCCGGCTGCGGCCGTATATTGTCTGACGTTCGCCATCGCCCGATGGACGCGGGCCGCTCCGACTCTTGGGTCTTTCGGATTCGCCGTCAAAAACTCTTCGAAACGGAGGATCGAATTGCGGTAGTCGCCGTCTTCGAGATTCTCCAGGGCGAGATTGAAAAGCCGATTGGAATTCGTTCGCTGAATCACGCTGAAGAGCGCAAATCCCGCGAACACCAGCAAGACGAACGCGGCGACCAGACCGAAGACGAGCGGCGAGGAAAGCACTTCCTCCTGTCCGGGACGGGCCGCCCCCGACGAGAACAGGTAGATGATCCGTCGCCACCCGCGCTTCGGCGGTTCCGCGGCGACCGACTTCTCACTCTTGGATCGCTCGGCCCTCGCCTTCTTCGCCTTGCGAACGCTTTCCCGGTCATCGATCAGCGCGTCGACCTCTTCAAAGCCGACGACTTTAGCCCTCGCCGCCGCCTCTTGAATCTTCCTCGCACTTCCGCGGGCAATCACGGTCCCGGCCTTGGGGGGAGGGAGAAAGGTGGGCGCCTGAACTCGCGTCACATCGTCGCGTGCGGGGGTGGAGACCGGGGCGACCGGCATGTCGCCTTCGTTAATCATGAAGATGCGGTTTGATCCGATCTGGACCTCGTCGCCCTGTCGGAAGCTCGCCGTCGCCATCTTGTGGCCGTTGACGACGATGTATTCGGCCTCGGGGGAGGCGTCGACCTTGTAGCGCTGTCGCTTGACCTGCCAGCGAATCCGCCCGTGGAACGGCAAGACTCCGTCGCCCTGGAGGACGACGTCGGCCCTTGGGCTCGATCCGAACATCAGCGGCTGTTCGCGCGTCAAAACGAAGCGTTCGACGCGGCCTTCGCCGTTGTGGACTTCCAGAGTCGCCATGGTCGGGGAACACAAGCCTCAAGAAGACGGGGTAACGCGTTAGCGCAGCGGCTCTTGCGCAAGGACTTGAAAGCCGTAGCCGTCGCCGGACCTCACCACGCTGAATCGTGTGAAGCGGATCTCACCGGGCTGACGGCCCCGGTAGCGGACTTCGAGCTGAGCGAGCTGTTGTTCGACGGACTTCGGGTAAAACTGCATCATTACGCCCTCGCCGACCTCGATCCCCGCTTTCCGGAGCAAGGCGACGTCGGACTCCTTTCGCCCTCGCCCTTGCCAGAGGAAATAAAGGCGATTATCCCCTTTGCCGGACCCGTAGCGTTTCGTGGGTGCCGCGTCCGAGAAACGGGAGACGAAGGTGAGCTGATTCGCGGTCGAGACCACGGCGAATTCGACGCCGAGGGCGTCGAGCTGTCGGGAATACTCATCAAGGGTCTGGCCGGGATTGTAGACGATGCTCCAGCGCTGCTCGGCGGGAACCCCCCCGTCGCCGGGGCCGAATCCGAGGCCGGGACCGCCGCTCCCGAGCTTAGAAGCGCGTCGACCGCTCGCGACGGGGCCGCCGTTGGGCATCACCGCGCCGAGGTCCACTTCGGCGAGACTCCGGCCCGCTTCCGCGACCGCGTCGAGCATCGCGGCGGGGGTCGCCATCACGGAAGGTTCCTCGAAGTCGGCCGCGTCCGCCTCGTTGTTCGAGGCTTTCGCGGCGACGTCCGCACCCGGGACATCGATCTTCTCCGTCGAACCCGGAGTACCGTCCGGACTACCGCCACCGCCGCCGAAAACCTCGACGATCTGGAGCGGGGCAGTGACCCTCGCGGCATACTCCTGGTTGGTCTTGTAGATCACGAACAGGAATCCGACCACGAAGGTCGCACCCACGACCACGGCCATGAGCATCGAGGTGACCCGGTCGAAACGCGATTCACCGAAGACCCGAGGCTCGAACGAAAGGCCGTCCCCGCCCACTCCGGCCGGGGCCATCGCGGCGAGGCTCATACCCCCCCTCCTCGCTTCGCGCCAGGAGTCGGAGTCGAGGCGTCTTCGTCGTCCTGGCCCTCAAGGTCGAGAGGGCGGATGGCGGAGTACCAGGCACGCCACCGCGCCACGGCCTCCTTGCGTTGATCGGGCGTCGACGGCGACGGCGGCCCGAGGCCGTCGACCTTGCGGCTAAGGAGTTGCAACCCTTCGCGGGCGATCGAAACCACCGACTCGTCGGGGTCGGTCAGCGTGTCGATCAACTGAGGAACGACGTCCAGATCCCCGGTTCCTGACAAGGCCCAGGCGGCAACCTTGCGAAGTCCCGGGTCGCGGTCGGTCAAAAGTTTTCGAAAGCGGTCTTTGTACTGTCGGACCGCCTTCGGGCCTTCGGCACGATAGCGATTGACGAGCCCCGATAGCGCCCCGTCGGCGTTCTCCGCGCGGGGATCTTCGAGGACGGCGAGCATCCCTTCAACCGCCCCGTTCATCGGCCGGCTGACAACGCGACCCCCGGCGACCGTCAGATTGGAGAGGTCGTTCGGGAGTCCGCGACCGCCCAACAACGTCCCCGCGCCGAGTTGCTTGATGGCGATCCGGCGCATGGTCTTGGCAGTCGACTTCGTGAGAAAGAGACAAGCCCACACGGTGTTCGGCACGTCGCCATGTTGCGAGTCCCACGAACCATCGCCTCTCTGGCCGCCGTGGATGAACGCTTGGCCTTGACTGAACCAATCGACCCGACCGATCGTGTCTTTTTCGGCTAAAGCCCCGATCCGCTCGATCCCGTACAGGCAGTAGTACGCCGATTGACCGATGATTTCACTGCTCTTCGTGGTGAAGTTCGCGCTGACCCAGGACAACCCGCGTTTCACCGACTGGTCGATACGCGCGAACGACGTTTGAACGTCGTAGCGCACCTTCTGATTTTCGGAGGCGACGGCGGTCATGAGGTTGGAAGTCGCGTCGGAGCCGCGGCGGAACTTCGCAAGCTGCCTCTGACAGATCAGCAGGCTGCCGACCCCGGCGGCGGTCATGGAAAGCGTGTCGCCGTATTGCGCCTCGTCGCGGTGATAGTTCCAGCTCCCCGCCTCGGATTGAACCGACATGAACCAGGACGCGGCTCTGTCCCAGACCGCCGGAGGAATATCGGCCCCCGCATTCTCGGCTTCCCAGAGCCCGAGCACGGCGTACTGGGATATCGACGTGTCGCCCATGGGCCGAGCGTTGTAGTCCCAGGAGCCGTTGGCGTTCTGACGGCTGACCAGGAATCGTCCCACCGCCGAAAGCTCGGCCCGACGCGATTCGGCGTCGAGGTTCGACAGGGCCATCGCGACGACCGCCGCTTCGTAGATGTCCGTACCGCCCTGCCGTTCGGGGCTATATCCCGCGCTCAGAAACCGGGAGCGAATCTTGTTGATGCATGCCGCGAGGGTCGGGTCGGTGGGAGGGATTTCGGCCTTGAGCATCGCCAGAGCGATCAACGCGGTCTCACCGGTCGGAGCGCCCGCGGCCTTACCGCGAAGGTAGGAAATCCCGCGCAAGACCGCAGGGTCCTGTTGCGCCAGAACCACCGACGGCCTTAACATGGCCGCGCATACGCTCATAGCGATCAGCAGTCGGACACGCGACATGGTCAGAGGCGATTCCCTGATCGATGTGGGACGGAAAGACCTGACTCCACCCAATCATTCTATGCTCGCCGACGTCGTCAAGGGAACAGCACGACCCCGATCACTTGATCAGCGGGCGGATTTCGATGGTGCGGAAGATGATCTCCGCCCCTTCCGACTGGAACTGGATTTTTCCCTGCGTGTGGCTCGACTTGGTGCCGACGTTCACGACCACTCCGTTCACGATGTTGGTGATCGTGCCGCCGTCGCAGATCACTTCCATCCGGTTCCACTCACCGGCGGGCTTTTCGACGTCCCTACCGCCGCGATAACCAAGCACGTCCTTCCAAGCGGGGTCACGCCCCCACCAGTTGAACCGGCCGCCGTCGCGGGTGACGTCTTTTCCGTCTTTGGGATCGAAGTAAAACTGCTTGTCCAGACCCACCGTTACCTGGCAAGTCAGCCGGGGTTTGCTCTGACCCCCGACCATGAGAAGGTCGCCGCAGCCCCCTTCGATGATCTGGCATTCGATCGACTCCATCCAGTGCCCGCTGACGGCTCCGTCAGGCCCGACGCAGTGGAGCAGAATCCCCGAATCTCGAGTGTTGTTTTTCCGAGGCGCGTAGGTCTTCTCGCCCCATTTCCACTCGGTGACGAGGTGGTAATCGCTGAAATTCCCGCAGGTCGCGACGCCGCCGAATTCCTCGCCCGAGATGTGGAGCATTCCGTCGCGGACTGAGAAGACCTTGTTGGGGTCTTCAAACTGATGGTCGTGCGTATACGGATAAAACCCCGTCAGGTCCTTGCCGTTAAACCGCAGTGCGACTGGCCCCGTCTTGACGGCGGGCTTTGCGGGCTCGGCCCCGATGGTGAACGCCGACAAGGTCAGGGCGCCGAAAGCCACGGCGGCAAGCGGAAAGCGGGCGCGTCGCATGATGTCCCTCGAAAAGGCGTTGCGGAGGCGGGTCGACTCAGGAAGGGGGGGTTAATCAGGAGCGCTGACGGTGGACTTCCGCGCCGTACTGACGGCACAGTGCCTCAACCTTGTTGATGAGTGAATCGTCCGGGCAGGAGATCGAGAGAATCATCCCCTGTCCGTGCTCGATCTGATCGGGCGTGGTGACGCCGAGCCGGTCGGCCGGGACGCCGAGTTGGGTCACCATCTGGATCGCCAAGTTTCCCCCCGCTCCGTTGCGGAAGAAGGCGACGACCCGACGCATCGTTTGAGTGTTCGTTACCAAGCCGGGACGGACCATCGGGGTATCCATCGTCGATCTCACCTCGGGGCCGCCCGGTCGCGGGGCGGAACTCTCTGGGTTTCCAGTCTCGAAACACATGGTCCAGAGTGTGACGCCCCGACGCGCCGACCGCAAGTATGCGCCGACCTTCGTTCGCGAGACGTGGCCCCCAAGTCGCCCGTTATGCTAGATTCAAGGCTCGCATTCCCGAAGCGCGAGGATCAGCGTCTCGATGATCGCCCTGATTTTGCTTTCCATCCTCTCGGCGGACGGTCCGAAATATCTGACGCTCGAAAGGGTCGGTCGCCTCGATCATCCGCCGATCCGCGAGGCCTCGGGAATGGTCAAGAGTCGCAAACACAAGGACGTGTTCTGGGTCCACAACGACTCGGGGAACCCTCCCAAACTCTTCGCGGTTCGTCGCGACGGGACTTTGATCCGCGAGTACGGCGTGGCCGCCCCGAACGTGGACTGGGAAGACATTTCCACCGACGACTCCGGTCACCTCTACATCGGCGAGATCGGCAATAACGACGCCAGACTTCCGCTCCGAGCCGTCTACATGCTTGACGAGCCCGACCCCGTCGCCGCGGAACCCCGATCACTGAGGGTCTTGACCGCCTCTTACTATCAATTTTCGAAGGGCAACCGGTTCGATGCCGAGGGGCTGATGATCGACGGGGGACGTGCATTGCTCGTCTCAAAGACGTTTGACGGCAAAGACGCCGAGGTTTACGCGATCCCCATGGCTCCCCCTGCCCCGCTCTTCAAGCCTGCGACTCCGGAACTCATCGGAAAACTCACCGGGTTCGATCGCCCGGTCACCGGGGCAAACCTTTCGTCCGACGGCAAACACCTGGCGGTCTGCGCGACGAACATGGTCGGAGTCTATGAGCGTTCCTTGAACGGGACCTGGCTGCAGAGGTTTCTCAGCAGGTTTCGTCCCGACGACGGGCAGATTGAGGCGATCGCCTGGGACGGCGACGACCTCATGATGGCGGGGGAGAATCGCGAGATTTATCGGGTCGCGGCCCGGACCTGGCGGAATATGACCGCCTCAGGTCGGCGACCATGAGCTCCGACGTCGTCATCGTCGGCGGCGGAGTGATCGGGCTCTCGATCGCCTATCGTTTGGCCTGCGAAGGGGTCTTGTCGACCGTGCTCGACCGAGGTGGCGTCGGGCGTGAGGCGTCATGGGCCGGGGCGGGAATGATTCCGGCGAATACCGAGCGGCTCAAGACAAACCCGACCGTTGAACTCCGGTCCTGGAGCGCCTGCCTCTATCCCGAATGGTCCCGGGCACTCCTGACCGAGACCGGGATCGATAACGGGTATCGCAGGACCGGCGGCGTCGATGTCGCGGCCACCGAGAGCGAAGAGCGCGACCTCCGTTCGATGGCCGGTCGCTGGAAGCTTGAAGGGATCGCCTACGAACGGCTCGACCCCTCCGATTTCGTCCGCGTCGAGCCCGCCCTCGGCCCGGACTTGAGAGTCGCGTATTTCCTCCCCGATCGGGCCCAGGTGCGGAACCCCCGGCACCTTCGTGCGCTGGCGATGGCTGCGGCGAAGCGCGGGGCGACGATCCGACCGGGCCTCGGGGCCAGGGGATTCGACGGCGTTGACGGACGCATCACGGCCGTCGAGACCACCGCCGGGCCGATCGCGTGCGGGAGCGTGGTGCTTTGCGCGGGGGCCTGGACGGGCGAACTTCTGGGAGGCCTCGGGGTTTCGGCCCCCACACCTCCGCTGCGCGGGCAGATCGTGCTTCTGAAGAGCGAAAAGCCGATTCTCAGGCGGATCGTCGAACACGGGGACAAATACCTGGTTCCTCGCGAGGATGGACACGTCTTGATCGGTTCCACTGAAGAGGACGTCGGTTTCGACACCCGGCCCACGATCGAGGGCATTCGAGCGTTGATCGATGAAGCCTTTCGTCTATGCCCCGCGCTCGCCGCGGCGGAGGTCGAGAAGGTCTGGGCAGGGCTTCGACCGGGAAGTTCAGATTCTCGACCCTATCTGGGACCGGTACCGGGCTATTCGAACGTGTTCGCCGCGACGGGCCACAAGCGCGCCGGTCTTCAACTCTCCCCGGCGACCGCCGAGGTTCTCGTCGATCTGGTTCTTGGTCGGCCGACCCGTATCGACCTCACCCCGTTCCGTCTCGGCCGTGAGCCGGCGGCGGCGGGTGAGGTTGTTTTTCGCTCCTGAGACGGCAAACTTTCTGGCTCGCGAGACGTGGGAAGAAAGGCAACTTGCCGAGCCTCATCGCAGGGGCCCTTTGGAGAGCGGTGGCTTGCCGCGGCTATACTCCAAAGCGGCGGCAAGCGAACGCACTCCAAAGGGTCCACGACACTCCGATATGATGCGGTTCAGCCGAGCGTAATCTCGACTCGGGCCAGTTCGTGGGGCGTCAAATCGACCATCGTCGCGTCATCGTCAATCGGCAGGTCGACGATCACCTCGTTCAAGAAGTCGGTCTGACGGGCCCATGTCGGGTTCCGGAACGTCCTCAGACGGCAGCGGCTCGGTCTCCCGGTCGTTTCGAGAATGTGGAAGGCCAGGCCCCAGCCGCGACCTTCCTCGGTCGAGGCCAGATACTCGACGCGCGTGACGGCGACCCCCTTGTGGTCGGTCTGGAAAAGCCATCCCGTCGGCCCGTTGGGAGGGGGACCGGCCTCGGTGGGGACGACGAACGCCGGGGCGATGAAGTCGGTCGAGGCATGGAACGGGTGTTCGAGGTCGAGCGTCACGCCGAGACGGAATGTCCGGCAGGTTTCCCGGCCCGCGACGAGCAACGTGTCGAGCATCCGCGCACCGTGCCTGCGGTGATGCGCGAGTCCGCCGAACAGCAGGGCTGTTCGCTGTTTTCGCGTCGAGATGTCGAGGGCGTCCGGGGTTTCGGGACGTTCCGCCTCGGTCAATTCCGGTGCGAGCAAGCAAGTCCGACGGAGCATGGAGCTCGAATCCGGCCAGGCCCACCGGCAAGCGAGATAGTTCGCCCAGGGGTCGCCGTCGGCGATCGAGTTCCGCCAGTCGGGATCGACGTCGGACAAGGTCACGTCGATTTCCAGAGTCGATCGACCCGTCCAGAGCCGAAAGCGTTGCCCGAACGAAGCCAACCGGCGGTCGTCGGGTCCGACGATCGTTCCCGAAGTGACGCCCTGCACCAGCGCCGGCCCGGCGTATTCGACCTCCAACCCTTTTCCACGCATCTTCGAGGGACCCGAAAGGCCCGCGATGATGAGCTGTTGCCCGAGCCTCGCGGTGTCCTCGCCGACTGCCTTCACGCCCCGAATGCCACCTGTTGCCGGGTCGATCTCGACGGACATCGACTCGTTCCTCAAGACCTTGTCCTTCGCCGAGACCGTGCCCGCGGGTGCCGGCGACGCCTCGAAATTCGTGTCGCGAGGCACCCAGGCGAAGCCAAACGCCGGCACGTCGATGACGGCGACGACCCCGTCCTCAGTCAACTGCGCGGCGCGCAGCGGCCCCTCCGGCCGAAGGTCCAGTGCCGCGTCAGGAAGCGTCACGGCGACCCGACGCGCCACCCCGACCGGGTTCACGACAAGGAACCCCGGCCTCCCGGTTTTTGACGTACCTAGAACTCCCCGCGAAGCCGCTTCGCCCCATGCGGTTTCCGCCGCGATGAGCATGTTTGCGGCGGCCACGTTCCGTCCAATCTCGACGGCGGTCTCCGCCTCGTCGAACGTGGCGGGATCGGACTCGGAGACGTTGCCAAGTCCCTCGGCGATCGCCTTCAACGCCGAGAGCCCATCGAGCCGGGCACGCAACCGGGCGTGAACGGCTTTTGACGAGATCGGCGCGGGGTCTTTCTTCGCGACGGCTTGAGCGAGATAGGGCGTGACGTACTGATCGGGTTCGGGTCCGAAGACCTCGTAAGGGCGGTCGGTGAGGTGAAAAAAATCGTTCAGCGTGACGAACCGCGCGATAACCGAGGAGTAGGCAGCGACTCGGCGGAAATCCTTGAACCAGCCCGCCACTTGGCCCGGCCAGTGAATCAAGGGGAGGGTGGCGACGTGATCATCCTTCATCAACGCCGCAAGCTTCCAGGGGAGAAAAAAGCCCTGCGAAGCCCGGTCCGCGGCCACCGGCGGTCGGGTCAGCGTTTCG